>CAINGT010000040.1 GCA_903848655.1 uncultured Sphingomonadales bacterium | reverse complement strand
TTAGAGCGGAATGCGATGAGATTGAATCGCATTCCGCTCTAGAGTCTTTGTTTTCGCGCGATTTATTGCGAGCCGCAGTCCACCGAAGGTAAAAACCGGTTCCCTCTTTTTACCTTCGGTGGACTGCGGCTCGCATCACGCTCTAGCTGACGCAGACGCTCGAAAAACTTGCCAATGGTCATCCGGCGAACAGTGTCGGCGGGCTCATCCCGTGGGGCGGCGTGGGGTGATGGCAGCGCTTACGTAAAATCATACTGCCGTGCCGACCAGATTGCCGATCCCGGCGGTCAGCGCCATCGCCAGCGCGCCCCAGAACGTGACCCGGAGCGTGGCTGTCAAGACCGGCGCGCCGCCTGCGCGCGCGCCAATCGCGCCAAGCAGCGCAAGGAACAGGAGCGAGGCGACAGCCTCGATCAGCACCAGCAGGCTGGCTGGCGCAAGGATCACGATAGCCAAGGGCAGAGCCGCACCTGTCGTAAACGTCGCAGCCGAAGTCAGCGCCGCCTGCACCGGGCGCGCCGTTGTCATGTCGGAAATGCCGAGTTCGTCATGCGCGTGGGCCGCCAGCGCATCCTTCGCCATAAGCTGCCGCGCAACGGTGTCAGCTGTGACGGCATCCACACCGCGCTTGATGTAGATCCCGGCCAGTTCGGCGATCTCTGCCTCGATATTGCCCGCCAATTCCGCGCGTTCGCGAGCCAGATCGGCCGATTCCGTGTCGGACTGCGAGCTGACCGAAACATATTCACCCGCCGCCATCGACATCGCACCCGCAACCAGCCCGGCAGCGCCGGCAATCAGGATATCGCCAGGCTTCGCGGACGCTGCGGCCACGCCGATAATCAGGCTGGCGGTCGAGACAATCCCGTCGTTGGCCCCAAGCACGGCGGCACGCAGCCAACCAATGCGCGAAACGAGATGTCGTTCGGGGAGAAGGTGCAGTCTGGTCATGGCCGTCAATCCTCGTCGCTGCTGTTTGGTCCGGTTATCTGCCAACTGTAGAGTATCCGTGATAATCAAGCGATAGATTGCTGCCAGCCGGGGCCGGCCTTGAGGAGGGCGTTTGCGGTGACGACGAGCTTTCGCATGACGGCAGGGAGGGCAATTTTTGCGGGTCTTCCGGCGGTTTCGGTGGGATTTCTACCGCCATGCGAACTTCGCTTGGCGGCGGCGGGGTCGGTGGGTATAGGCAGGGCATGATGCTTTATGCCCTTGGTCGCCCGGCGGTGCGCTTGCCGCTTTTGTTGCTTGCCGCGCTGGCAGTCGGCTTGTCCGGGTGCAGCGGCGGGGGCAAGCCGAAGAAAGATGTCGCCTATATCGCGCGCGATGTGGATACGCTCTATATCGCGGCGCGCGGGCGGCTAGATGCGGGCGATGCCAAGCAGGCGGCGGCCTTGTTCGATGAAGTCGAACGGCAGCATCCTTATTCGCCGTGGGCGCGCCGCGCGCAATTGATGGGCGCGTTCAGCTATTATGTCGCGCGTGATTATGCCAAATCGGTTCAGGCGGCGCAGCGGTTTTTGTCGGTTCACCCCGGCAACAAAGACGCGCCCTATGCCTATTATCTGATCGCGCTGTGTTACTACGAACAGATCAGCGATGTGCGGCGCGATCAAAAAGTGACGCGTCAGGCGCTCGATGCGCTGACCGAAGTGACGCGCCGTTATCCCGGCACGCAATATGCCACCGATGCCCGGCTCAAGCTTGATCTCGTCAACGATCACTTGGCGGGCAAGGAAATGGAAGTCGGGCGGTTTTACCAGGGCAGCGGCAAATGGCTGGCTGGCACGATCCGCTTTCGCAGCGTGATCGACAAGTACCAGGCCACCAGTCATGTGCCCGAAGCCTTGTACCGGTTGGTCGAATGCTATCTGGCGCTCGGCATCCCGGCGGAAGCGCAAAAATCGGCGGCGGTGCTGGGGGCCAACTATCCCGGCAGCGAATGGTATGCGCGTGCGTTCAAACTTATCAATGCCAAAGCGCCGGGAACAACCGCCAGTTGAGATTTACGCCGCCAGTGCAACCGTTCGTGTCACCAGCGCCTCGCTGATTGCGGCGATGAATTGATCGGTCGCCCGTTCCCATGAATAGCCTGCGCCACACGCGGCCGCACCCTGTCTGTCGCAGCGCAAGGCGCGCGAGATCGCATCGGCCAGATCATCGTCGAGCACGCCAACGCGCATCGGCAGGGCATTATCCGGACCGCGCCCTTCGCGCCCGATAATATCGAGCGGGCCAGCCACCGGATAGGCCGCCACCGGCACCCCGCATGCCAGCGCCTCGATCATCACCAGTCCGAATGTATCGGTTCGGCTGGGAAACACGAACACATCGGCACTGGCATAAGCGCTGGCAAGCGCCATGCCGGACAATCCGCCAAGAAAGGTCGCCTGCGGATAGCGCGCGCGCAGCGTTGCCAGATCGGGGCCATCGCCGACCACGACTTTGCTGCCCGCAACATCGGCATCGAGAAACGCGGTCAGGTTCTTTTCCACCGCTACGCGCCCGACATTGAGCATGATCGGCCGGGGCAGATTGCGCAGCGCCGGGTGTGGATCATGGCACGGGTGAAATACGGTCTGGTCGATCCCGCGCGACCACAGCCGCGTGCGGGTCATGCCATAGCCTGCCAATTCGGCGGCGAGCGTCGGGGTCGATACCAGCACGGCCGCGCTTGCCGCGTGAAAGTGCCGCATCAGCGGCCAGAACCGCGCGGGCGACAGCCCGGTGCGCACCGCCGCATAATCGGGAAAGCGGGTGTGAAAGGCGCTGGTAAACGGCACGCCTTTGTCCTTGCACCAGCGCCGCGCGCTCCACCCGATTGGCCCTTCGGTGGCGATATGCACGACATCGGGGGCAAAGGCGTGCAAGGCGCGCCGCACGCCGAAGCGCGGGGCGAGCGCGAGCCGGATTTCGCTATATCCCGGCAGACCAATCGTGCGGAATTGCGTCGGGGTGACCAATTCGACACTGTGGCCGCGCGCGGTCAGGCCCTCGACGGTGGTGGACAGTGTGCGCACCACGCCATTGACTTGCGGGTGCCACGCATCGGTGCAGATTGCCAGCCTCATGCCGGTTGCTTTGCGCGCTTGGCCGGATCAGCGGCGGCCGGGGTAAAGGCGGCGGGTGTGCGCGCGGTTTCGGCGGCCCAATCGATAATGCTGATTTCGCCTGTGGCATCTTCGACCAGCGCGGTGCAGCTTTCCACCCAATCGCCATCGTTGTAATACGTAACTGCGCCGATCTGGCGGATTTCGGCGCAATGGATATGGCCGCACACCACACCATCAACGCCCATATCGCGCGCGGCATGGGCCACGGCTTCTTCAAAATCGCAGATGAATTGCACTGCGTTCTTGACGCGCTTTTTCATATAGGCCGAAAGCGACCAGTACGGCATATTCATCCAGCGCCGCACCGCGTTGACCCAGCGATTGGTGCGCAGTAGAATTTCATAAGCCTGATCGCCCAGAAACGCCAGCCAGCGGGCATAGAGCACCACCCCGTCAAAGCCATCGCCATGCGTGACCAGCAGCCGCCGTCCATCGGCGGTGGTGTGGATCGCATCGAGCGCGAGTTCGACTCCGCCAAAGCTCATGCCGGCAAACGGGCGCAGCATTTCATCATGGTTGCCCGCGATCAGCACCACGCGCGTGCCGCGATGTGCCATCTTGAGCACTCGGCGCACGACTTCGTTGTGTTCATCGGGCCAGTACCAGCCGCGCGATAACCGCCAGCCATCGACGATATCGCCGACGAGATAGAGCGTTTCGCATTCGACCGATGCGAGAAAATCGAGCAGCATCGTGGCATTGCAGCCGCGTGTGCCCAGGTGGATGTCCGATATCCACACCGTGCGCAGCTTGCGCTTGGGGCGGAAACCGCGCGGTTCGGGCATATCGAGCCAAGCGGGCAGCGAGCTGGCGAGCTCATGCGCGGTTGGCAGTCGGGATTTCGTCTGTTTCATCAGCGCGCGCGGTGCCATCGGCTGTCCCCTTGTTGGCCGGTCGTGATCGCTGGAGAGTCTTATGCATGACGAGTGTTGCGTTCGCGTGGCACTGTGTCACATCATCGCAACATCGTGGCGGCGCACCAAGACGGGATGACGGCGCGGGTCGGGGCGGCTATGGTGCGGTTCTGACCATGTTGACCGCTCTTGCCATCCGCAATGTCGTGCTGATCGAGGCACTGGACCTGACCTTTTCCGCCGGGCTGGGGGTGTTGACGGGCGAAACCGGCGCGGGAAAATCGATTCTGCTCGATTCGCTCGGGCTGGTGCTGGGGGATCGCGCCGATGTCGCGCTCGTGCGCGCGGGCACCGATCAGGCTAGCGTGACCGCGACGTTTGAATTCGACCGCTTGCCCGATGCCGTGCGTCACGCGCTCGCCGAAGCCGACATCGTGATCGAGCCGGGCGAAGCACTGATTATCAAGCGCCGCTTGCGCGCCGACGGCGGCAGCCGCGCCTTTGTCAACGATCAGCCGGTTGGCGTGGCGCTGTTGCGCGAACTTGCGCGCGCGCTGGTCGAACTGCACGGGCAGCATGATGATCGCGGGCTGGTCAATGCGCGCGGCCATCGCGCGCTGATTGATCGCTATGCGCGCGCTGATGTCGCGAGCGTGACTGCGGCGTGGCACTGCTGGAGCGCGGCAGATGCCGCGCTTGATGACGCGCGCAAAGTGGCCGCAACCGCGCGCGCTGATGAAGAGCTCTTGCGCGCCCACCACGCCGAACTGGTCGCGCTGGCACCGGTCATCGGCGAAGAACACGATCTCGCCAACCAGCGCGCCGATCTGCAAAAAGGTGAGCGGCTGTCGGGCGATCTGGTCGCGTTGCAGGCATTGTGGGAAGGGTCGGATTCGGCGCTCGCGATCTTGCGCAGCGCGGGGCGACGGCTTGACCGGATCGCAGGTGAGCATCCGCTGCTGGCGCAAGCGCTGGCCGCACTCGACCGCGCGGTGATCGAAGCGGGCGAGGCCGAAGACCATCTCGCCGCTGCGATTGAAGCGCTGGCGCACGATCCGCTCTTGCTTGACCGGATCGAAACGCGGCTGTTCGAACTGCGCGCGGTGGCGCGCAAGCATGGCTGTGTGGTCGATGACCTGCCGGCGCGGCTGCACGCCATCAGCGCCGCGCTCGATGCCATTGCCGGGAGCGACGGCGACATTGCCGCGCTCGAACGCCGCGCGCACGATGCCGGGCTTGATTATCAGGCCAAAGCCGAAACGCTGTCGGTAACGCGTGCCGAAGCCGCGCGGCGGCTCGATGCCGCAGTCGCGCTCGAACTCGCGCCGTTAAAGCTTGATTCGGCGCGGTTTCGCACCGCCGTGCTGCGCCTGCCGCAGGAACGCTGGGGCCCGCACGGAATCGATGCGGTCGAATTCCTGATCGCCACCAACCCCGGCGCATCGTTCGCCGCGCTCGGCAAGATCGCCTCGGGCGGTGAACTGTCGCGCTTTATCCTCGCGCTCAAAGTCGCGCTGGCTGAAGAAGGCGGCGCGGCGACGGTAATCTTTGATGAAATCGACCGGGGCGTGGGCGGCGCGGTGGCGAGCGCGATTGGCGAACGGCTGGCGCGGCTGGCGCACGGTGGACAATTGCTGGCAGTCACGCACAGTCCGCAAGTCGCGGCGCGCGGCACGACGCATTTCCTGATCGCCAAATCGAGCGAAGGGATTGTCACGCGCACGTCGGTCGTGCGGCTCGATGCCGCGGGGCGGCAGGAAGAGATCGCGCGAATGCTGTCGGGCGCGGAAATCACGCCTGAGGCGCGCGCGCAGGCCGACCGACTGCTCGAACAGGCGTGATGGACGCGCTCGACCGGCCAGTGTGGTCGGCGCTGACCGGCCCGCAAGCGCGCCTTGCCACCGGCGGCGGCGCGGGCTGGCGGATCGATCCGGGCTATGGCCCGTTTGCCGCCGCCGCGCCCGGCCACGAAGCGGCGCTTGCCCGCTTGTTGCGCGATCACGCTGATACGCTGTGGCTGATTGAGCCAGCACCCGTCGCCGCGCCCCCTGGCTGCGTGGTGCGGCGCACCGCGCACGTGGTGCAAATGATCGCCGATGCGCCGGTCGCGCTGGACCCTGCTATCGCGCAATTGGGTGAAGCCGATGTGCCCGCCATGACTGCACTCGCACAAGCGACGCAGCCGGGACCGTGGGGTCCGCTGACGTGGCGTTATGGCCCGTTTTACGGCATTTGGCGCGAAGGCCGGTTGATCGCCATGGCTGGGGAGCGCATGAGGCCCGATGCCGCGATCATCGAAGTCAGCGGGGTCTGCACCGATCCGGCGTGGCGCGGGCAAGGGCTGGCGGCGGCGCTGATCCGGCGGGTGATGGCGGGGCACCGTGCGCGCGGGGCGGCGTCGTTTTTGCACAGCTTTGCCGACAACGAGGCCGCGCTGGCGCTCTATCGCAGCCTCGGCTTGGTGCGGCATGGTACGCGGGTGGTGACAGTGCTGGGAAAGGCGTGAGCGAATGTCCGAGGCAGAGGCGGCGAACGAATTGATGCGGCTGGCGCGGCAGATCGCGCGGCACGACCGGCTGTACCATACGCTCGATGCGCCAGAAATCAGCGATGCCGAATACGACGCGCTCGTGCGCCGCAATGCCGAACTCGAAGCGGCTTTTCCGCACCTGATCCGCGCCGACAGCCCGAGCCGCAAAGTCGGGCACGATATCACCGCCACGCCGCTCGCCAAAGTGCGCCACGATGTGCGGATGATGAGCCTCGACAACGCCTTTACCGATGACGAAGTGGGCGAATTTGTCGCGCGCGTGCGCCGCTTTCTCGCTTTGCCGCCCGAGGCCGAGCTGGTGATGACCGCCGAAGACAAGATCGACGGGCTGTCGTGTTCGCTGCGCTATGAACAGGGGCACTTGGTGCGCGCGGCGACGCGAGGCGATGGCGAAACTGGCGAAGATGTCACCGCCAATGTTGCGCATATCGCCGATATCCCGCAACGCCTGACTGGCGCGGTGCCCGATCTGTTAGAAGTGCGCGGCGAAGTCTATATGAGCCGCGCCGACTTTGCCGCGCTCAACGCGGCGCAAAGCGCGGCGGACGAAAAGCTGTTCGCCAACCCGCGCAATGCCGCCGCCGGGTCGCTGCGGCAAAAGGATGCGCGCGTCACCGCCAGCCGCCCCTTGCGGTTTCTGGCGCATGGCTGGGGCGCGCACAGCGCTTTGCCTGCCGATACCCAGTTCGGCGTGATGGCGGCCATCGCCGCGTGGGGGCTGCCGGTCTCTCCTTTGCTGGTGCAATGCGCCAGTACCGAGGCGATGCTGGCGCAATACCGCGCGATTGCGGCGCGGCGCGCGGCGCTGGGCTATGAAATCGATGGCGTGGTCTATAAAGTTGACCGGCTCGACTGGCAGGATCGGCTGGGGTTTGTCACCAAAGCGCCGCGCTGGGGCATGGCGCACAAGTTTCCGGCGGAGCGCGCGGAAACGGTGATCGAGGCGATTGACGTGCAAGTCGGCCGCACCGGCAAGCTGACCCCGGTTGGGCGGTTGCGCCCGGTGCTGGTGGGCGGGGTAACGGTGACCAATGTCACGCTGCACAACCGTGATGAGATCGCACGGCTGGGCTTGCGCGTGGGGGACCGCGTGGTGTTGCAGCGCGCGGGCGATGTGATTCCGCAAGTGGTTGATAATCTGACGCGCGATGCGCCGCGTGGGGCGTATGATTTTCCCGATCATTGCCCCGAATGCGGCTCGCAAGCGCTGGCCGAAGGCGGCGAAGTCGATGTGCGCTGCACCGGCGGGCTGGTGTGCCCGGCGCAACGGATCGAACGTTTGCGCCATTTTGTCAGCCGGGGTGCGCTCGATATCGATGGGCTGGGTGACAAGACGATAGCCGAATTCTTTGCGCTCGGCTGGTTGGAAAGCCCCGCCGATATCTTTCGGCTGAACACGCGCCGCGCCGAAATTCTGGCGCGCGAAGGGTGGAAGGACAAATCGGTCGACAATCTGCTGGCCGCCATCGCCGCGCGCCGCAGCCCCGATGCCGCGCGGCTGCTGTTCGCGCTGGGGATCCGCCATATCGGCGCATCGACCGCGCGCGATCTGATGAAGCGGTTTGTGACGCTGCCTGCGCTCTATGCGGTCGCACGCGCCGCATGGGGCGGCGATGACGCGGCGCGCGCCGAATTGCTGGCGATTGACGGGGTTGGCCCGGTGGTGGTCGAAGCGCTGGGCGAATTTCTCGATGAGCCGCACAACCGCGCGGTGTGGGATGACTTGCTGTCCGAAGTATCGCCCCCCGATTACATCGTCGCCACCCGCGCCAGCGCGGTCGCGGGCAAGACTGTGGTGTTCACCGGAAAGCTGGAAACGATGAGCCGCGATGAAGCCAAAGCCCAGGCCGAAGCGCTGGGCGCGCGCAGCGCGGGCACGGTATCGGCCAAGACCGATCTGGTGGTCGCCGGGCCGGGCGCAGGGTCAAAGCTCAAACAGGCTTCCGCGCTGGGAATCGCGGTGATAGACGAAGCGGCATGGGCGCAGATCGTGCGCGAAGCGGGATAAGACAGTGATGGCCTGGCATACGTGGTGGCTGTTTGTGGGCACGGTGTTTTTTATTTCTGCCTCGCCGGGGCCGAATATGCTGCATGTCATGACGCGCAGCATCGAACACGGGCTGCGGCCATCGATTTTGGCGATGTTTGGTTGTTTCAGCGCGGTCGTGCTGCTGCTGGCATCGTCGGCGGCGGGGTTGACCGCGCTGCTGCTGGCGATTCCGGCGGCATTTGCCGTGCTGAAACTGGCAGGTGCAGCCTATCTCGTCTATCTGGGGTATAAAGCGTGGGTCGCGCCCGTGGGTGAGGCTGATGCCGACGATGCCGATGCGGCGCGGCTCGCACGATCCGGGCCTTCGCGCTGGCGCTTGTTCCGCACCGCGTTTTCCATCGGCATCAGCAATCCCAAGGCATTGCTGTTTGCCGCCGCGTTTCTGCCGCTGTTCCTTGATCCCGCTTTGCCCAAAGCAGGGCAATTCGCGGTGATGGTGGCGACATTCGCGGTGCTGGAATTTTCGTGGTATTTTATTTACGCGCTCGGCGGGCGCGGGCTGGCGGCATGGTTGCGCCCGCCCGCGCGTCGCCGCCTGTTCAACCGGGTGACAGGCGCGGTGTTCGTAGGGTTTGGCGCGGCCATCGTCGGCACGCGGGTCTAAACACGGCTATTGCGGCTTTGCCGCCTGTTCGAGGTCGGCAATCCGCGCTTTGAGCGTTTCGATTTCTTCGCGCGCGGCGGCGGCAAGATCTTTGACCGCGTCAAATTCTTCGCGCGTCACGAAATCCAGCCCGCCAAATGCCTGTTTCGCGCGTTCGCGCATCGCTTCGCCCGCCTCTCGCCCGACACCGGCCATGGTTCCGGCGGCGCTGTTGAGCAGTTTGACAAAATCGGCAAGCAGCGGGTTTTCGCTTTGCATCGGTCAGGGCCTTGGTGCTGGGGTTGTGCGACGCCTCGATACATGGGCACGATAAGCTGGCGGGGCAAGACCCGGGTTACAATTCGATCCGCACCACCGCGCCCGATGCGGGCGCGCCATCGGCGGCGGGGTTGAGGTGCAGCACTTGCCAATTGAGCAATCCGGCAAAGGCCACCCATACCAGATAGGGCAGCAGCAGCAGTGCCGCACCGCGCCGCACCCGCCACGCCAGCACGATGGTCAGCGCCAGCGCGATGAACAGCGCGGCGATGATGGCAAGGCCGATGGTCAGCTGATGGCCGAGGAAAAACACCGGGCTCCAGCACAAGTTGAGCGCCAGTTGCACGGCAAAGGCGATGATCGCGCGCCCGCGCCCGCGCGCACCCCGTGCCGCCGCCAGCAACGCCAGCGACAGCCCCATCATGACATAAAGGATCGACCACACCACCGGAAACGCCAGCGGCGGGGGGTAGAGCGCGGGTTTGTGCAGCGGCGCAAACCACGGATTGTCGGTAATGCTGCCGATGGCGCGCACCGTTGCAAACCCCAGCCCGACACACAAGGGCACGGTAAACAGCGCCCAGCGGGCGATGCTGGCGCGAAGTTGGGCGGACGAAGCGAGCTGTTGCATGGCTTTACGCTATACCCCGCGCGCCCGGATAGGCAACGCGCGGATTGTTCCATTACCGCACGGCTGCGATCAGGAATTCGACATTGCCTTCTGGCCCGGTGATTGGGCTGGGGATGATGCCGTCAATGTGCCAGCCCGTATCCGCAAGCCAGCCGCGCACTTCGGCACATACCCGCGCGTGCAGCGCCGGATCGCGCACCACCCCGCCTTTGCCCACTTCACCGCGCCCCACTTCGAACTGCGGCTTGATAAGCGCGACCAGCCGGGTGGGCCGCGTGGCCAATTCGAGCGGCACCTCCAGCACTTTGCGCAAGCCGATGAAGCTGGCATCGCACACCACCCATGTCACCGCACGCGGCAGCATCGGCGCGGTCAGCACGCGTGCGCTAGTCTGTTCATAGACCGTCACGCGCGGATCGCTGCGCAATTTCCATGCGAGCTGGTTGGTGCCCGAATCGATGGCATAGACGTGCTCCGCGCCGTGGTGCAGCAGGACATCGGTAAACCCGCCAGTCGAACTGCCAATATCCATCGCCACCACCCCGCGCGGATCGAGCGCAAACTGTGCGAGCGCATGAGCCAGCTTTACCCCGCCGCGCGAAACCCAGGGATGATCGCGCCCGCGCACAGCAATCACGGTATCGGCGCTGACCGGCTGGCCCGCTTTGGTTAGTCGGGTTTCGCCGGCATAGACCAACCCGGCCAGAATCAGCGCTTGCGCACGCGCGCGGCTTTCGACGAGGCCGCGCTCGACCAGCGCCTGATCGAGCCGCTGTTTGCCGGGGGCAGGGGCGGATGGTTCGCGGCTTGAGCTCATCGCCCGTCTCTTCCATAGACCGGGCATGCAGATCAACCACCGCCTTGGGCTGACGCTTGGAATTACGCTCGCCGCAGCGCTGATGCTGGCGGGGTGTGATGCCGCCAGACCGGTGGCGCGCGCACCCGTCCCGCCCGTGCCACAGCGCTTGCCTGAAGCTGCACCGGTTCAGCCATCGGTCGTCTCATCGCCCGGCCCACGTGGAGATTGGCGCGATGCTGGCATGGCACCGGGTGAATGGGGCTGGTTTGCCCACCCATCGGGCGGCATCGCGCAGTTCGGGATCGCGGGGCAGACCCCGGCGGCGCTGGTGGTGTGCGATCAGGCGGCAGGCGTAATTCGGATCGCATTGCCCGTCAGCACCCCCGCACCGATTGGCATACAGCCAGCCACGATTTCCACGTCCACCAGTGATGCCACGGTGGTGGCCGAAGCGGCGGTGATCGACGGGCAGCCCACTCTGGCGATCACGCTGCCCGCAACGCATCCTGTTTTCGATGCCATCGCGTTCAGCCGCGGCCGCTGGCGTATTGCGATCGGTGCCGTGCCGCCCATGATCGTGCCCGCATGGCCGCACGTCGCGCGCGTGATTGAAGAGTGTCGCAATCGCCCGGCATCAGGAACCAGCGCGAAAGACTGATAGTGACGATAATTTTTTGAAGATCAAGACTTGTTGTTATCGCCGCAATGACTGATCTTGCAAGCACGGTCGCAAGGGGGGTGGTTCCCCGCGCGGTCCAGTCGGGCGGGTGCATTCGTCCGGTGTCTATGGCTCAACAGCGCGAAAGGAGGTGATCCGATGTCTCATGGTTCAGCACAGAGGTCGGCAATCCGCAGCGCGAGGCATTATCGCTGATTTTCATCGAACCGCGATAAAGGCTTCGTAAGCGGCACTTCCCGGCCGCTGACCATGCGAAGGGCCGTTTCCCGGTCGGGAAGCGGCCCTTCACATTTGTTTCAAATGCATTGCGCCTGACGTAATAATTGTTCAAACGACCGGTTCTCAAGCACTGATTCGGTCTGTCTGGCCCGGTGCCGCTCCATTTTGCCAATCAGGGGATATCCCATGGCGTCCACCGCCACTGCTGCATCCGGCTTTGCCCATATTCCGCATCCTGCCCCCCGGCCGGTTGAGGAACGTCGCGCGGTGCTGGCAAATCCCGGCTTTGGCACGGTATTTACCGATCATATGGTGGCGATAGATTACGATGGGGACCGTGGCTGGCACAGCGCACGGGTTGAACCCTATGGCCCGATTGCACTCGATCCGGCGGCGGCGGTGCTGCATTATGCGCAGGAAATCTTTGAGGGCCTGAAGGCTTACCGGTTTGACGACGGTGGCATCGCCTTGTTCCGTCCGGCGGCCAATGCCGCGCGGTTCAATGCTTCGGCGCGGCGGCTGGCAATGCCCGAATTGCCCGAAGCGCTGTTTGTCGAAGCGGTGCGGCAGCAAGTGCTGGCGGATCGCGACTGGTTCCCCACGGTTGCGGGCGGATCGTTGTATCTGCGCCCGTTCATGTTCGCGAGCGAAGCGTTTCTTGGTGTGCGCCCGGCGCGGGCCTATCGCTTTCTGGTGATTGCCAGCCCGGCGGGCAACTATTTCAAATCGGGCGCACCGGCCGTGTCGATCTGGGTCAGCGACTATACCCGCGCCGCGCCCGGGGGTACGGGGGCAGCCAAATGCGGTGGCAACTATGCCGCCAGTCTGGTGCCGACCGCCGAAGCGTTTGCGCGCGGGCACGATCAGGTCTTGTTCCTCGATGCCGCCGAACACCGCTGGATCGAAGAACTGGGCGGCATGAACCTGTTTTTCGTGATGGCCGACGGATCGCTGGTTACCCCGCCGCTGGCAGGCACGATCCTGCCCGGCATCACCCGCGACAGCGTGATCGCGCTGGCGCGCGAGGCGGGGTTGACCGTGCGGGAAGAACGCTATGCGCTCGACCAGTGGCGCGCCGATGCGCAAAGCGGGCAAGTGCTCGAAACCTTTGCTTGCGGCACGGCAGCAGTGGTCACCCCGGTCGGTTCGGTCGCCGATCGCGATGGGGCATTCACAATTGGCAGCGGCGGGCCGGGGCAAGTGACGCAGCATTTGCGCCAGCGGCTGGTTGCGATCCAGCGCGGCGAAGTGCCAGATCCGCATGGCTGGGTCCATCGCCTGACGTGAATAACAATCAGAGAGGACTGCGGGCATGACGATTTCATTTGCCGGAAAAGTGGCCATAGTGACCGGCGCGGGCGGTGGGCTGGGGCGCGCTTATGCGCTCGAACTCGCGCGACGCGGGGCCAAAGTGGTGGTCAACGATCTGGGTGGCGCGCGCGACGGTTCGGGCGCGTCCGATGCCGCGCAGCAAGTCGTCGCCGAAATCATCGCCGCTGGCGGTAAAGCGATGGCCGATGGCGGGTCGGTGACCGAATTTGCCCAGATGCAGGCAATGGTCGCGCGCGCCACCGCCGCGTGGGGCGGGGTTCATATCCTGATTAACAATGCAGGCATCTTGCGCGACAAGACATTTGCCAAGCTCAATCCCGCCGATTTTGAACTCGTCGTGCGCGTCCATCTGCTCGGTTCGGCCAATGCCACCAAAGCGGTGTGGGACGTCATGCGCCAGCAGAACTATGGCCGCGTGCTGATGACCGCTTCGTCCACCGGGCTGTTCGGCAATTTCGGGCAAGCCAATTACGGTGCGGCCAAATTGGGGCTCGCCGGGTTGACCAAGACGCTTTACCTCGAAGGGGCAAAGCACGATATCCGCGTCAACACGCTCGCCCCGGTGGCGGCCACGCGCATGACCGAGGACATTTTTCCCGAAGCCGCTTTCGCTGCATTTGCCCCCGAAAACGTCGTGCCCGCCGCGCTCTATCTGGTGTCAGACGATGCGCCGAGCAACGCCATCGTCGGGGCCGGGGCAGGGGCCTATCACAGCGCGTTCGTGACGATGAACCCGCCAGTGGTGCTGCCCGCCGACGAACGCACGGTCGAAGGCTTTGCCGCGCACTGGGCGCAAATCAGCGACCGGCGGGGCGATTTTGTGCCGCAATCGGGGGTGGAACAAAGCACCGCGATCCTGACCGCGCTACAGGCGTCTGCGTAATCAATCGACCAGCTTCAGCAATTTGCGTTCGAGCGGGGCGAGGATTCCCGCCAGATCGTGCCCGCGCCGCAGTACTTGCCCCGCTTCGCCATAGAGCGCCCACATCCCTTGACGCTGGCGCAGCGCGGGGCATTTTTCGATGCGCACCGCCGGGCGTTCAGCGGCGCGTTTGAACGCGCTGAAATTGGCGACATCGCGGCCAAACCCGATGGCATAATCGCGCCACAGCCCGGCGGCGACCATGCGCCCATAGAGATCAAGAATGCGCGCAAGTTCGCCGCGATCAAACACCACTTGCAGCGGCGCGGCGCGCGCGAATGCCACCACCGTGGGAGTGCCGGGGCCATCGTTGCCCTTATTGGCGGTCAAAAGGGGTAATCCCGGTAGAGCGGCGGTGCCATCATAGCAGTTGTGGCTGCCACAGGCCATCGCCCGCGCCAAGCGCGATCAGTGCATCGCGCGCCAGCCCCAATGTGATCGGCACTTTGCGTTCGAGCGACAGCCGATCAAGCTTCGCGATCACCGCTTCGGCCATCGCGTGGCTGCGTTCGATCCGCCCGATCAGCCAGTCGAGCACGCCTTCGCCCACGATCAACGCGCGCCGCCGCGCGTGTTCTTCAACCAGCGCGCGCAACAGCGTGTCATCGGGGGCGGCAATCCCCAGCGGTAGCGCCGCGCCCAGTCGCGAGGCGAGATCGGGCAGCGCGACATGCCAGCCGCTGGTTTGCCCCGGCCCCGCAACCCCAGCTGACGCGGTCAGCAGCAACGCGCGGCCCGCCGCTTGTGCGTGATTCCAGCGGTGGAACACGTCGATTTCGGCGATCTGGTCGGCATCATCGATGGCCTCGCCCGCGCCGCTCGATACGAACCAATGCGCCAACAGGCTTTTGCCCGAACGCGGCGGCCCTGTCAGAACGGCCGTACCGTAGGGCCAGTTCGTGCTGGCCTGCAACGCGGCAAACACCGGTTCCAACGATGCACCACCCACGATCCGCGCGGGGCCATCGGGCAAGGCCAGTGGCAGGGCAAACTGGTGCATCGTGCTAACGTCGGATGCTCAGCGCGCCGGGGCCTTGCGCCACTTTCCAGCCTTGCGCGCGCAAGGCTGCAACGATGCTGTCGAGTTCTCCGGCATATGTCACGCGCATGACCGACACCCCGCCCAGCGCGAGCGAGCTGGTGGCCACGCCTTGCACGCCGGGCAGCGCGCGCAATGCCGCTTGCGCCGCATCGACCGCGCCGACATCGGGGCTGCCAAATTGCACTTGCACCACGCTGGTGCCTGCGACCGGCGCGGCGGCAAGCGTTGCCCCCGGCGCGGTCGCACCACGCTGCGGCGGGGGCAGCGTATCGACGATGGCAGCGATCAGCGCCGGATCGATTCGCGGTGCGCTGTTGAGCGATCGGTCCGGGTCAAGCTGACCGGCGGAAAGCGCGCGGGCATAGATCGCGTCGATGCGTTTGACCGCTTCGGCCAGCATCGCGGGCAGCTTGTCCTCTGAATCGACTGTCAGCGAAAACGTGTCGAGCCAGGCATTGTCCGGGCCATGACGCGCGGTAAAAGTGCCTTTGACCGGGCCACCCGGCCATTGCCGCTCCAGCCGCGCGACCGGGATCACCACGTCTTCGGCGCCATATTGATCGAGGATCGTGCGCCACCAGTTGCGGCTGCGGCGGCCAACTTGGCCGGCATCGATCAGCAGCCCATCCGCCCCGCCGCCGCCCGGTCGCACATAGTCGATCGCGCTTTCGCCGGTGCGGAAATCGGCCCAGGCCTTTTGCCATTGGGTGCGCGTTTCAAACACACTGGCGACGCCGCCTTGATAGAGCAAGGGGATCACCAGCAGCGGCGCGGACCGCGTGGCACCGCCTTGCAATCCCAGATACCCGGCGACGCGCGCGCGGTCGAACACCACGCCCAGCCGCGCGATATAGCGATGCGGTCCGATCTGTTCGTTTTCCACCGCCACCGCTGAGACGAGCGCGCCAAGCGTGGCATCATCGAGCGCGGGCGCGCTGCCGGGCTGGCCACGCTGCGTCCACAGGGCGGCCCACGCGAGCCGCGTGGCGCTGCGCCAGCCTTCGGCGCGCGCCAATTCGGCAGTCTTGCCCGTGGAATTGACCGCGATCCCGGTCACCTCAAAATCGCCGCTGCTGGCGACCGGCGCAATCCCGCGATCCCCCTCGATCTGCGCCCAGACGATCGCGCCACCGATGCTCAACACCAGCAGACCCGCCGCAACGAGCGGCAGGCGGCGGCGCAAAGCGGGCAGGGCAGGGCGAAACAGGGTCAAGCAAACTCCGGGGCGCGCACCAAGGGGGCGCAAGCGGGCAAACGGTAATCCGCGCTTTGCCCAAAGACACGTGGAAATCCAAGCGCGAAAGCGTTAGGGGCTGCGTCCATGGCTTCCGAGATCGATCCGCCCGCCGCGCCCGCCGCCCCATACAGCTATGCCGGGGCGGGGGTGAACATCGCCGCAGGCAATGCTCTGGTCAAAGCCATCGGCCCTTTGGCGCGCGCCACCGCGCGCGCCGGGGCCGATGCCGAACTCGGCGGGTTTGGCGGGTTTTTCGATTTGCGCGCGGCGGGGTACAAAGACCCGCTGCTGGTGGCGGGCAACGATGGGGTCGGCACCAAAGTGAAACTGGCTATCGACCATGACCGGCATGACCAGATCGGGATCGACCTTGTCGCCATGTGTGTCAACGATCTGCTGGTTCAAGGCGCAGAGCCGCTGTTCTTTCTCGATTATTTCGCCACTGGGCGGCTCGATACCGGCATTGCCGAACGGGTCATCGCCGGGATCGCCGATGGTTGCCGGATCGCCGGGTGCGCGCTGATCGGGGGGGAAACCGCCGAAATGCCGGGGATGTACGCGCCGGGTGATTATGATCTGGCGGGTTTTTGCGTCGGCGCGGTCGAACGCGGCGAACAGTTGACCGGTGATCGCGTGGCGGCGGGCGATGTTCTGCTCGGGCTGGCGTCATCGGGGGTCCATTCGAACGGCTATTCGCTGGTGCGGCGGCTGGCCGCCGACAAAGCGTGGAAGCTGAACCGACCCGCCTTGTTCGACAATTCACGCCTGTTGATCGACCATCTGATCGAACCGACTCGGATCTATGTCAAAACGCTGCTGCCATTCATCCGCGCGGGCCGGATTCATGCGCTTGCGCATATTACCGGTGGTGGCTTGCTGGAAAACGTGCCGCGGGTGCTGCCCGCCGGATTGCATGCGCAGATCGATGCCGACGCATGGGACCAGCCGCCGCTGATGGCGTTTTTGCAGGCGCAAGGGCAGATCGAGCCGGGCGAAATGGCGCGCACGTTCAATTGCGGGGTGGGCATGGTGCTGGCGGTGGCCGCTGACGAGGCCGCCGCGCTGGCTGCCGATCTGACCGCAGCAGGTGAAACCGTGTTCACCATCGGCATGATCGCGCCCGGCACGCGCGGTTGCACCGTGTCGGGCAGCGATCAGACTTGGGCGGCGCGCGGGGCTTGGACTGCCGTGCATCATGCCTGATGCGCGCCGCGATCAGGCGGACAAAGTACCGGTGGCGGTGTTCATTTCGGGCAGCGGCACCAATCTGGCGGCGCTGATCTATGCCAGCCGCCTGCCCGATTGCGCCTATCGCATCGTGCTGGTGGCGTCGAACAACCCGGCAGCGGGCGGGCTGCACCTGGCGAGCGCCGAAGGCATTGCCACTTTTGCGCTGCCGCACCGCGGTTTGGCGCGCGCCGAACACGATTCGGCGATGGAAGCGGCGGTGCTGGCATCGGGCGCGCGGTTCATCGCGCTGGCGGGCTACATGCGCATTCTCGGTGCCGATCTGGTTCGGCGCTGGGCCGGGCGGCTGGTCAATATTCACCCCAGCCTGTTGCCGCGCTATCCCGGGCTCGATACCCATGCCCGCGCGATTGCAGCGGGCGACAGCCATGGCGGATGCAGCGTCCACCTCGTGACTGCCGAACTCGATGCCGGGCCGTTGCTCGGGCAGATTGCAGTCGCGATCACGCCCGGCGATACCCCTGCCACGCTGGCCGCGCGCGTGCTGTTCGCCGAACACCAGCTATACGCGCGCTGCCTGAACGCGCTGGTCGCCGATCAATAATCGAATTCGGCCGTCGCGCTGGCGCGCCCGCACAGGAATGCATCGGCGACAAGCTGCAAGGGCCGCAGATCCGCAGCACATTGCCCGGTGCGTACCAGTTGCGCGAAATGGCGATAGAGCGCGGGGTATTCGTGCGGCCCCGCTGCGGGTTGCAAGACCCCCTCAGCGCTGAACGTTGCGCCGCCATCGGCCAGCGCCGCGTCGCCAGCGGTAGTTTCGAACGCAATGGTCCACACTTGCGACCCGGTCTGGCGAAAATCGAATTCGGCAGCAATCGGCACGCCATCGGCGGTTTCCATCGCGATTTGCGCCGCAATCGGCGTCTGCCAATTGGCGGGAACGACCAGATCGGCGCGCAACACGCGGATCGCATCGGGAATCAGCGCGGTCAGGATCGACAGCGCATTGATACCGGGGTCAAACACGCCAAACCCGCCGGGTTGCGCAATCCAGCGTTGCCCGGGGTGCCACACGCGCACGTCTTCTTTCCACGCGATGTGGACACGGGTTATGACTTTGCTGCGCAACCACTGCCGTGCCGCTGCGACCCCGGCGGCTTCGCGCGAATGCCACGCGGTAAACAGGCTTACGCCCGCGTCGCGCGCGAGGGCCACCAGCGCTTCGGCCTCTGACACCGTGCCGCCGGGCGGCTTTTCCAGCATGACATGGCGGCCCGCGCGAATCGCCTCACGCGCGGCAGCAAACCGCGCCTGCGGTGGCTGGCACAATGCCACCGCGCCGATTTCGGGATGTGCCGCCAGCATCGCGGCAAGATCAGGGTACGACGGCACTGCGGGGTGCGTGGCATAAGGATCGGCGATGGCGGCAAGGTGCAAACCGCCTGTCGCCGCGATGGCGGGAATATGCTGATCGCGCGCGATTTTGCCGCAGCCGACCAGCCCGATCACCAGATCGGTCGATTGATGCGGGTTGGCCATGGGATGCGGGCCGTTAGTGGCTGTCACGCGGCAGACCTCGGGTCTGGGCGATGCGCTGAAACTGCTCTGCGCCTTCAAGGATCGCCCCGGTCTGCAATTGCCCGACCACGCTGCGCTGGATTGCTTGCCATGGTGTCTGGCTGGGGGGAAAGGCATAGCCGCCGCGCGCGTCGAGCGCGGCGTGGCGCTGCGCCAGTTCGGCAGGCGCGATCAGCACATTGGCGGTGCCGCGTTTCAGGTCGATCCGCACGCGATCCCCCGTTTCCAGTAACGCCAGCCCGCCGCCCGCCGCCGCTTCGGGGCTGGCATTGAGGATCGAGGGGCTGGCGCTCGTGCCCGATTGGCGGCCGTCACCGATGCACGGCAGATTGCGGACGCCTTCGCGCAACAGATAGGCGGGCGCGCGCATATTGACCACTTCAGCCGCTCCGGGATAGCCGACCGGCCCGGCCCCGCGCATCACCAGCAGCGTTTCCGCGCTGATTTTCAACTCGGGATCGTCGATCCGCGCGTGGTAATCTTCCGGCCCGTCAAACACCACCACCGGGCCTTCAAAGGCATCGGGATCATCCGGGTTGGACAAATAGCGCGCGCGGAATTCCGGGCTGATCACGCTGGTTTTCATGATCGCGCTGTCGAACAGATTGCCCGACAGCACCACGAACCCGGCGTCTTTGACCAAAGGCTGATCGAACTGGCGAATGACTGTGGCATCCGCGATCACGGCGTCGCGACAATTGTCACCGATGGTGCGGCCATTGGCGGCAATAGCGCCTTCGTCGATCAGCCCCGCGCCGATCAATTGCGCGACCACCGCCGGAACCCCGCCCGCGTGATAATAGTCTTCGCCCAGATAGTCGCCTGCAGGCTGAAGATTGACCAGCAGCGGCACTTTGTGCCCATAGGTGTGCCAGTCGGTCAGCGGCAGATCGACTCCGGCGTGGCGGGCGATGGCGGCAAGGTGGATCGGCGCATTGGTGCTGCCACCGATGGCGCTGTTGACGACAATCGCGTTGCGGAATGCCGCCGGGGTCAGAATGTCGCAGGGTTTGAGGTCTTCGTGCACCATGGCGACAATCCGCTTGCCGGTGCGCCACGCGCATTCCTGCCGGTCGCGATAGGGCGCGGGGATCGCGGCCGATCCGGGCAGGCTCATCCCCAGCGCTTCGGCCAGGCTGTTCATCGTTGTCGCAGTGCCCATCGTGTTGCAATAGCCGGTCGAAGGGGCGGATGAGGCCACCAGCCGGATAAACCCGGCATCATCGATTTCCCCCTGGCTGAGCATTTCGCGCGCTTTCCACACGATTGTGCCGCTGCCGGTGCGCTGCCCTTGATGCCAGCCGTTGAGCATCGGGCCGACCGACAGCGCAATCGCCGGAATATTGACCGTGGCCGCCGCCATCAGCGCGGCGGGCGTGGTCTTGTCGCAGCCAATGGTCAGCACCACCCCGTCGAGCGGATAACCATAGAGCACTTCGACCAGGCCCAGATAGGCAAGGTTGCGATCCAGCCCGGCGGTCGGGCGTTTGCCCGTTTCCTGAATCGGATGGACCGGAAACTCGATGGCAATACCCCCGGCCTCGCGGATGCCGTCGCGCACCCGTTCCGCCAGCACGAGGTGGTGGCGGTTGCACGGGCTGAGGTCGGACCCGGTCTGCGCGATGCCGATAATCGGGCGGCCGGAGCGCAATTCATCGAGCGACAACCCGAAATTGAGATAGCGCTCCAGATAGAGCGCGGTCATGTCGATATTGGCGGGGTTATCGAACCAGGCGGCGGAACGCAGCTTTGTGCGCGGCGGGGATGTTGACGGCATAGGCACCGCGATATACTCATACTTTATCGATTTCAACCGGGGATAGGGGTGTTTGTGGCAGGACTTGAATCGGCAGCGCCAACGGTCTTGGCGGACGGGCGAGGGGCTGCGAATCCCCGCCTGATCTGGCCGGTTGCGGCGCTGCTCGGCGAAGGCCCGGCGTGGTTTACCGATGACGCGGCTTTGCGGTTTGTCGATATCAAGCAGGGGAATTTGCACTGCATGGGCGATGAAACTGTGCCGCCGCAGACGATTGTGCTGGGCGGAAACCCCAGCTTTGTCGTGCCCGCCGACGACGGAGGGCTGGTGATCGGTTCGGGCAACCAGATCCGGCGCGTGGGCAAAGACGGTGCAGCGCGCGCCTTGCTGGCAACGGTGCCAATGCCCGCGCACAACCGCACCAACGATGCCACCGTCGATAGCCGGGGCCGCTTGTGGTTTGGCACGATGGACGATGATGAACGCCAGCCCACCGGGGCCTTGTGGTGTTACGACCAAGGCCGCTTGCACCGCATGGGCGGCGATGCGGTGGTCACCAATGGCCCCGCGATCAGCGCTGATGGCACTGTGCTCTACCACGTCGATTCGGGCGCGCGCACGATCTGGCGCTTTATCGTGGGGGAAGGGCCGACCATCGTGCAGCGCGACGTGTTCCTGCAACTGGGGCCAGCCGATGGCTACCCCGATGGCATTGTGCTCGACAGCGAAGATTGCCTGTGGGTCGCGCTGTGGGATGGCTGGGGTGTGCGCCGATATGCCGCCGATGGCAGGCTGTTGCAGACCGTAGCGCTGCCTTGCGCGCGCGTGACCAAGATCGCATTCGGCGGACCCGGTTTGCGCACCGCCTATGTGACCACCGCGCGCGTGGGGCTTGATCCCGCCGCGCGCGAGGCCCAGCCACTGGCGGGGGGTCTGTTCGCCTTTGACGCGCCGGTCGCGGGGCGAACCATTCCGGCGGTGCGGCTGCCCGTACGGTGACGACGCGGTGGAAAAACCCTAGAGCGTGATGCGAGCCGCAGGCCACCGAAGGTAAAAAGTGGGAACCGGTTTTTACCTTCGTTGGCCTGCGGCTCGCAATAAATCACGCGAAAACAAAGACTCTAGAGCGTGGTGACAATTTAATCCTCGAGGGATTCCCTATGCGGT
>CAINGT010000039.1 GCA_903848655.1 uncultured Sphingomonadales bacterium | reverse complement strand
TTTTTACCTGCGGTGGCCTGCGGCTCGCATCACGCTCTAAATCACCGCACCGGTCATCGCGTCGATAGCGCCTTGCAGGATCAGTGCGGCGGCGTGGGCGTCGATGCGTTCGGCGCGGCGGGCGCGGCTCATATCTTGGGCGATCATTGCGCGTTCGGCGGCCACCGTGGTCCAGCGTTCGTCCCACAGCAATATCGGCAGCGCCAGATCGGCCAGATTGCGCGCCATGGCCCGTGCCGACTGGGTGCGCGGGCTATCGCTGCCGTCCATATTGAGCGGCAGCCCGACCACCAGCCCGCGCACCGCGCGCGCCGCTACCAGCGCGGCGATGGCGGCTTTGTCATCACGAAACTTGCGCCTTACCAGCGTGTGGGCGGGGCTGGCAAAGCGCCATCCGGCGTCGCACAGCGCCAAGCCGATGGTTTTGGTGCCCGGATCGAGCCCCAGCAGCACCCCGCCATCGGGCAGTACCTCGCGCAAAGCCGCCGCCGATGCCACGATCATGACAGCGGATGGTGCCGCAGCCACGCGGTTTCGCGCCGGGCAAGATCGCTGCGCAGATTGCGCCAGAACAGCGCAAAATCATAAGCGCTGTAATTGTTGCCCGCCATGACCGCATCGCCCAGATGCGGCGGATCAGATACCAGCAGCAGCCCGCTGTCGGCATCGCATTGTGCCCCGACAGAGGGCTGCACCAGCGCGGGGCGGCGCACTTCATCGCCGGTCGCCAGACTGCCCAGATTGGCCGAGGCCGGGGCCACCGCGCCAGCGCCACCCGTCAGCGGATTGACGCACAGCGGGGGATCGGTGGAATAAACGCCATCAAGCGCCGGGTAGCGCGCGGCCATCGCCACGATCTGGCGCGGATCGGCGGGATCGGCAAATGTCATCCAGCCCACAACACAGCCGGTCTGATCCGTGTGGCGACACGCGGTCAACCCGGTTTGGGGCAGATCATGCCGCTCTGACACTGGCCATCCCGCAAGATAGACCGCCATCACCCGCGCCGCCAATGGAGTGCCGCGCACCGTATCGCGCAGCAGCCGCAGCACGATCAGCGCGCCCTGGCTGTGCCCGGCCAGAATGATCGGTGCGTCGGGCGGCACGCGGCGCAAAAACACCCCGAATGCCAGCAGCACATCGTTTTGTGCAGTGGCCAGCGCGGCATGAGCCTCAGGCCCGTCGACCATGAACGTGCCAAGCGCCGCCTGGCGATAGCGCGGGGCATAGACCCCGGCTTCATCGTTGAACACGCTGGCCATTGATCGCACCGACAGTTCGGCGCGCATCCGCGAATCCGCATGATCAAACGGCGCATTCCAGCCATTGCGCCCCATGAATGTGGTGGGGTGAACAAAAAACACAAAGGCACGACCTTGCCGTTCATGCCCCATACCGGGTGGCAGAAAGTGCGAAGGGTCTTGACCGAGATCGGGCCGCGCCAGCCAGAGTCCCGGCCCGTCATAGGCATCCCCCGGCAGCGGCGGCGGCGCGCCAAATGCGACGCGCGGGGCCATCCGCCACGCCTCCATCGTCGGCCAGCCCCACCGGAACGCGATTACCACGATCACGATCAGGGCCAGCATCAGCCCGGCAAACCCGATCAGCATGCGCCCCATAGTCGCGGATCGCGATGGCATCCAACGGGCAAAGGCGCTGGCAATCGCATCACGGGAAACCCGTCTTGGTCTGGTCATGCTGCCTGTTCGTGCGATGGCGCCCCGTCTGCGCCCTGCGGATCATCATTGCGCAATGCCTGACGTTCCAGCGCGATCTTGACCATTGCGATCATCAAATCAGCCAGCATCAGCCCCAGCAGCCCGAACAGCACCCCAAACACGAGCTGTGCACCCAGCACCAGCGCAGGGGCCAGATCAGCAGCTTTTTTGGCGATCATCGGCACGACGATATTGCCATCGACGATTTGCACCAGCGCATAGACCGCAATGCAGTACAACCCCATGTGCCACCCGTCGGAAAACCCGACCAGAACCATCAGCGCACCTGAAATCGGCGCACCGATATTGGGCAAAAACGCCAACAACCCGGTCAACAGCCCCAGCAGCGCCGCCATTGGCACGCCCCACGCCGACAGCAACAACCACGTCGCGACGCCTTCGGTCGCCATGCCGATCAGCCGCCCGAAGAGCAGCCGACGCAGCACCCGCCCCATGACTTGCGCGGTGCCGTGCCAGTCCGCGCGTGCTTGTGCGGGCAGCAGCCAGGCCACTCCGCGCTGATACAAGCGGGGTTCGGCGGAAAAATAGATTCCCAGAATTACGATCAGAAACGCGGTGGTAAACCCGCCCAGCAGCCCGCCCAGCGCCCGGGTCAGCGGACCGACCCCGCCCGCGAGGTGTTCGGCGACCCGCGCCGACAGCGCCGGAACATCAATAGACCCGGTAATCAGCCCGTGGGTGCGCGCCAGATCGCTCAACCGTTGCACTTGCGTTTCGATCAAGTGCGGCAATTGTACCGCCTGCGCCGCGATCTGGGTTCCGGCAAACAGCATCAGCCAGATCAGGAACAACACCGCCACCAGCAGCACGACCACGATGCGGATGGCGCGCGGCATCGGCACCGCGCGCGCGAGTAACCGTTGCCCGCCATCGATCATTGCGGCAAACACGATGCCGCCAAAGATCACCAGCAGGGGTTGCGCCAGATAGGCCACGAGTGCAAACAGCGACGCCACGCCGACCCAGACCGAAGCGCGCTTGGCTTCATTGCGGATCAGCCCGTCGCGAATGTCCGTCGGCCCGGCAGCGGGCCGGGCCGGGCCGGAATCGGGGCGGTCAGCCCCGGCAGTCATGGCGCGTGCTGTTCGATCATTGGGCGCAATCTGGTCCATGATCGCCCAGACCGCAAGGCTTTCCACCAGCTTGCCGGGTTCCACCCGGTGCTGCCGTCAAACGAAGCGGTGATGAATTCGGCGCGGCCACCCACGCTCGACAGCGGCACAGGACCGCCCAGCCCATTTTCTTCAGCCGGGGCGCGGCTGTCGGCGGAATGATCGCGGTTATCCCCCATCAGGAACACGTGCCCCGGCGGCACCACCGTTTCGGGATAATTGTCGAGCGGCTGATCGCGATGGTCGATAATGCGGTACGTCGCGCCATTGGGCAGTGTTTCGCGAAAAATCGGCAGTTCGCAATAGCTGTGCCCATCGGCACCGCGATAGCGCAGACCGGGGAAATCGGCAGGATCGCAAGGCTGGTTTGGATCGACCGCCAGCCGCAGCGGCGCTTCGGGCACTTGCGGCACCCGTTTGCCATTGAGCACGATCTGCCCGCCGACGACTGCGATCCGGTCATTGGGCAGCGCCACCACGCGCTTGATATAGTCGTCGTCCTTGTCGGGCGGCACGACAATCACGATATCGCCATATTCCGGTGTCGCGCCAAACAGCCGCGTGCCGGATCGTGGCAGCACGTGAAACGATGCCGACACCCACGACCAGCCATAAGGATATTTCGACACCACCAGCCGGTCCCCGACCAGCAGATTGGGCATCATCGAGATCGAAGGGATATAAAACGGTTTGGCCACCAGGCTGTGGAACGTGACGACTGCCGCCAGCATCAGCGCCAGCCCGCGCAGTTCGACCAGCCAATCCGTGCCCGCAGCGGGGGGCAGGCCGTCGTTGTCGCCATGATTACCGCTCATGCCGCGGTAACCGGGATCGGCCGTGCCTCGATCACCACCAGTGCTTGCGCCCACGGGTGATCGTCGGTCAGCGTCAGATGCACATGCGCCACGTGCCCTGGTGGGGTAAGCGCCGCCAGCCGTGCCGCCGCGCCGCCGCTCAGCGCCAGCGTTGGCGCGCCCGACGGGGCATTGATGACACCGATATCCTTCATGAACACTCCGGCGCGAAACCCGGTGCCAACCGCTTTGGCATAAGCCTCTTTCGCGGCGAAGCGTTTGGCGAGCGTGCCTGCGCGCGTCAGCGGGCGGCGCGCGGCTTTGGCAATTTCGGCAGGTGTGAACACGCGGCTTTCAAACCGTGCGCCGAACCGGTCGAGCGAGGCCTGAATCCGCTCGATATTACACAAGTCCGAACCGAGCCCGATGATCACCGCGCCGCATCCATCAAATCGCGCATCCGCCGTACCGCATCGGCTAACCCGGTAAAGATCGCCTCGCCAATCAGATAGTGGCCGATGTTCAATTCGGCGAGCTGCGCAATCGCGGCAACCGGCTGAACATTGTCGAAGGTCAGTCCGTGCCCGGCGTGCGGCTCGATCCCGTTATGCGCGGCGAGCGCGGCCATATTGGAGATGCGTTGCAGTTCAAACGCCACCGCATCGCCGCTGGCATGGGCATATTCGCCCGTGTGCAGTTCAACCACGGGCGCGCGCAGCCGGATCGCGGCGTCGATCTGGCGCGGTTCGGGGGCGATGAACAGGCTGACTCGGATGCCCGCATCGATCAACCGCGCAACAATCGGTGCCAGCCGGTTGTGTTGCCCCGCAGCATCAAGCCCGCCTTCGGTGGTGCGCTCTTCGCGCCGTTCGGGCACGATGCACACGGCATGGGGGCGATGGCGCAGCGCAATCGCCACCATTTCGTCAGTCGCGGCCATTTCCAGATTTAGCGGAAGATCAGTTGCCGCCTGAATGCGAACCAGATCTTCATCGCGGATATGGCGGCGATCTTCGCGCAAATGCGCGGTAATGCCATCGCCGCCAACATCGGCGACAATCTGCGCCGCGCGCACCGGATCGGGGTGATCGCCACCGCGCGCGTTGCGCACCGTGGCAACATGATCGATATTGACCCCCAGCCGCAGCCGCGCGGTCATGCCGCCGGTTCCTGCGCGCGGCTGCCCGGCTTGATTGCGGGTGTCGCCGCCAATTCGGGCGGCACTTCGTCAGGCGCATAAGTCGGAAAATTGAGCGTTATCAACGCATGAAACGGCACGCCCAGATCGACTACCCCGGCTGACCGGTCAACCAGCGCCGCCGCCGCGATCACCACGCCGCCCGCCGCTTCCACAGCACGAATTGCTTCGCGGCTCGACAGGCCAGTGGTTACCACATCCTCGACCAGCAGCACGCGTTCGCCCGGGTGCAGGGCAAAACCCCGACGCAATTCAAACGTGCCGGTCGGGCGTTCAACGAACAAAGCTTCAACCCCCAGCGCACGGCCCAGTTCATGCCCGATGATTACCCCGCCCATCGCGGGCGAGACAACTTTGTCGATCTGCTGGCGCAAATCGCGCGGGATCCCCGCCGCCAGCGCCGATGCCAGCCGTGTGGCGCGCATGGGGTCCTGCAACACCCGCGCGCATTGCAGATAATGCGCACTATGGCGGCCGGAAGAGAGCAGGAAATGCCCTTCGAGCAAGGCCCCGCTGGCACGGAATTCGGCAAGGATTTCACTGTCGAGCATAAAGGATACCATAGCCTGTCAGTTCAAGCGCACGAACGCGACTGCGCGCAAGCCGCGGCAAATGGCCTGCCGGCGCAACGGGAGCAAGCGTTTTTGCATGGGTTGCCTGTTTCGCAACTGCGGCATATGGCTGCCCACAAGGGTGGAAAAATGCCCGTGAGTGTGCTTGAGGTCGTCGGCTTGCGCTCGTATAGCGGCGGCCTTAAGGTTGGACAAGGTTCAGGAACGCGTTGGGGGTGGCTTTCCCCAAGCGTCTAAAAGGAAACGGACATTTCGACGATGAGCATTGGCGATAACAGCCGCTCGGTGGCAAAGCGTTTCGCATTGGCCGGGATGGCCATGGTGATGGTGCTTGGCAGCGCGGGCGTAACTGCTCAAGCAGCTCCCGTGGCAGTGGCAAGTGCCGGGGCCGCACCCGCTGCGGCAACGACGGCATCGCCCTCTGCCCCGTCTGCTGCACCCGCTGTCGAAGCGGCAAAGCCCGCCACCCCGGCTTATGTGCCGATGCGGCCAACGCCGGGCAAAGGTCAACCGATTGCCGGGGCTTATGGCTTTCAAAACCAGTATTCGCCCACCGGGATCGAAGCGCTGCAGATGCACAATGCGCTGCTGATGCCGGTAATCACCGCAGTGTCGCTGCTGGTGCTGGGTCTGCTGTTGGTGGTAGTGGCCAAATTCAATCGTCGCGCCAATCCGGTCGCCTCGAAATTCAGCCACAATACCACGCTCGAAGTGGTGTGGACGCTGGTTCCGGTGCTGATTCTGGTGGTCATCGCGGTTCCTTCGATCCGCCTGCTGGCGCATCAGTACAAAGCGCCGACCAAAGGCGCGGTCACGGTCAAAGTGACCGGATATCAATGGTATTGGGGTTACAAATATCCCGACAACGGCGACATTGAGGTGATCTCCAACATCTTGCCCGATGCCGAAGCGATCAAACGCGGCGAACAACCGCAACTGGGTGCTGATGCGCGCATGGTGGTTCCGGCAGGCGAAGATATCCGCATCCAGACCACCGGGTCCGACGTGATCCATTCGTTCTCGGTTCCATCGCTGTGGTTCAAGCTTGATGCGATCCCCGGCCGCGTGAACGAAAAAGTCATGCATATCAATGAACCCGGCGTCTATTACGGGCAATGTTCGGAACTGTGCGGCGTTCGCCACGGCTATATGCCGATTGTTGTCGAAGCTTTGCCGCGTCCGAAATTTGACGCCTGGATCAAATCGCAAGGCGGGACTGTGGGCGCGCCAGCGTCAACAGTCGCTGCCGCCCCCCTCGCCGCCAAGACCGGCGCCTAACACCCACCTATTGACCAAGGGTTGCTAACCATGGCCTCCATTCCTGCCGATCATGAAAGCTTTGGCGCGCATCACGACGATGCGCACGACCACAAGCCCGGCTTTTTCGCGCGCTGGTTCATGTCCACCAATCACAAGGACATTGGCACGCTTTATCTGATTTTCGCGATTTTCGCCGGTGTTATCGGTGGCGCGGTGTCAGGCATCATGCGCGCCGAACTGGCGCATCCGGGGATCCAGTATCTGGGTGCGGTGGCGTCGTTTCTGGGTGAAAAGAACCCGTCGTTCGATCAGCAACTGCATCTGTGGAACGTGCTGATTACCGCGCACGGGCTGATCATGGTGTTCTTCATGGTGATGCCCGCGCTGATCGGCGGGTTTGGCAACTGGTTCGTGCCTATCATGATCGGCGCGCCCGACATGGCCTTTCCGCGCATGAACAACATTTCGTTCTGGCTGACGGTTTCCGGGTTCTGCTCGCTGATGTTTTCGGCATTCGTGCCGGGCGGGGTGGGCAATGGCGCGGGCACTGGCTGGACGGTCTATGCCCCGCTGTCGACATCGGGATCACCGGGGCCGGCAGTCGATTTCGCGATCTTTTCGCTCCACTTGGCCGGGGCAGGTTCGATCCTGGGCGCGGTCAATTTCATCACCACGATTTTCAATATGCGCGCGCCGGGAATGACGCTGCACAAGATGCCGCTGTTCGTGTGGTCGGTGCTGGTCACCGCATTCCTGCTGCTGCTGGCCCTGCCGGTGCTGGCTGCGGCGATCACGATGCTGCTGACCGACCGCAATTTCGGCACGACCTTCTTTGATCCGGCAGGCGGCGGTGATCCGGTGCTGTACCAGCACTTGTTCTGGTTTTTCGGCCACCCCGAAGTCTATATCATGATCCTGCCCGGCTTTGGCATTATCAGCCAGATCATCTCGACGTTTTCGAAAAAGCCGGTGTTTGGCTATCTCGGCATGGCTTATGCGATGGTCGCGATTGGCGTCGTCGGGTTCATCGTGTGGGCGCACCACATGTATACCACCGGGCTAAGCGTCGATACCAAGATGTATTTCACCGCCGCGACAATGGTGATTGCAGTTCCCACCGGCATCAAGATCTTTTCGTGGATCGCGACAATGTGGGGCGGTTCGATCGAGTTCAAATCGCCAATGGTCTGGGCGATTGGCTTTATTTTTCTGTTCACTGTCGGTGGCGTGACCGGGGTGGTGCTGGCGAACGGCGGCATCGACGACAATTTGCAGGATACCTATTATGTCGTAGCGCACTTCCACTACGTGCTGTCGCTTGGCGCGGTGACATCGTTGTTCGCCGGGTTCTTCTATTGGTTCCCCAAGATGAGCGGTCGCTGGCACAGCGAATTCCTGTCGCACCTGCAATTCTACGTCTTTTTCGTCGGGGTGAACCTGATCTTCTTCCCGATGCACTTTCTCGGAACGCAGGGCATGCCACGGCGCTATCCGGACTATGCCCCGGCGTTCGAATTGTGGAACACGATTGCCACCAAGGGCTACATGATTATGTCGGTCAGCATGGTGATCTTCTTCGTCAACATGGCTTACGCCTTCACCTATGGCCGCAAGGCAGAAGGCAATTACTGGGGCGAAGGCGCAACCACGCTGGAATGGACGCTGTCTTCGCCGCCGCCGTTCCACCAGTTTGAAACGCTGCCGGTGATCGACGGAGCGGTCACGCATTGATCGTTCAGCATGGTGCGAATTCAACCGTTCGGACCATGCTGGTCACCGCTTGATTTTCACTTTCAGGGCGCCGCGTGGCATTCTGATTGTCTGCGCGAACCCCCTTGGATCGGCGCCAGTGTCTGTCGCGCTTGGATGGAGCCGCATCAAGCCGCAGTGCTCGCTGTCGTTGCAGGTCGGCAAGCGCTTGATTGGCCGCCATATGGGTAGCCGCCTGCAGCTTCCTGACGGTTATTGCCGAAGTTTTTACAAAAATTTAGGATTTGCTAAGCACTTTCCGGTCTATTGGCTTTGGACGACCAACCCGCTAAGCCTGCTCAACGCGGTGCCCGGGGGAACCAAATCGACGGGATACAGAGCATGAGTGCATTCGGGCGCAAACCTGGAGCAGAGGGCGCAAGCGCAGCGATGCGTCCATCGTTTGGTGTTGCTCGCCCGATGAAGGGTGGCGGAGGGTTCGCCCCCGGCAAGGCAGGTGGCGTCGCAGGACTGGATGGTGACGGGCGCGTCAGTGCCGAAACCGGTGATCCAATGACCGATGCAATGGCGCGGTTGGCGAATCGTGCCACGCAACACGTGGAAAACCTGTTCACCGCTGAAGGTTTTGAAGCCTCGGTACATAAGATCAAAGAGCAAGTTCTGCCGCAATTGCTTGAACGGGTTGATCCCGAGGCGGCAGCGACGTTGACCAAGGACGAATTGTCCGAAGAATTCCGCCCGATCATTTCCGAAGTGCTCGCCGATATGAAGCTCACGCTCAACCGGCGCGAACAGTTCGCACTGGAAAAAGTGCTGATCGACGAACTGCTCGGGTTCGGGCCACTGGAAGAACTGCTCAATGATCCGGACGTGACCGATATCATGGTCAACGGTCCCGATCAGACTTATATCGAAAAGAAGGGCAAGCTGACACTCGCGCCGATCCGTTTTCGCGATGAAAGTCACTTGTTCCAGATTGCCCAGCGCATCGTCAACCAAGTCGGCCGCCGGGTCGATCAAACCACGCCTCTGGCCGATGCGCGGTTGAAAGACGGCAGCCGTGTCAACGTGATCGTGCCGCCACTGTCGTTGCGCGGCACCGCCATCTCGATCCGGAAATTTTCAGAAAAGCCGATTACGCTCGATATGCTGCGCGATTTCGGTTCGATGAGCAACAAGATGTGCACCGCGCTCAAGATCGCCGGGGCCTGCCGCATGAATGTGGTGATTTCGGGCGGCACGGGTTCGGGCAAGACAACGATGCTGAACGCGATGTCAAAGATGATCGACCCCGGCGAGCGCGTGCTGACCATCGAAGACGCCGCCGAATTGCGGCTGCAACAGCCGCACTGGTTGCCGCTGGAAACACGCCCGGCCAATCTGGAAGGTCAGGGCGCAATCACCATCGGCGATCTGGTCAAAAACGCGCTGCGTATGCGGCCGGACCGGATCATCCTGGGGGAAATTCGCGGCGCGGAATGCTTTGACTTGCTCGCGGCGATGAACACCGGTCACGATGGATCAATGTGTACGCTCCACGCCAACAGCCCGCGCGAATGTCTGGGCCGTATGGAAAACATGATCATGATGAGCGACATCAAGATCCCCAAGGAAGCGATCAGCCGCCAGATCGCCGAATCGATCGATCTAATCATTCAGGTCAAGCGTCTGCGCGACGGTTCACGCCGCACCACCAACGTTACCGAAGTGATCGGGATGGAAGGCGATGTGATCGTGACGCAAGAGCTGTTCCGCTTTGAATATCTCGATGAAGGCGATGACGGCAAGATCATCGGTGAATTCCGATCATCGGGCCTGCGCCCCTATACGCTGGAAAAAGCGCGCCAATACGGGTTTGACCAAGCCTATCTCGAAGCCTGTCTCTAGAGCGTGATGCGAGCCGCAGGCCACCGAAGGTA
>CAINGT010000038.1 GCA_903848655.1 uncultured Sphingomonadales bacterium | reverse complement strand
TATTGCGAAAAACCGGTTCCCACTTTTTACCTTCGGTGGCCTGCGGCTCGCATCACGCGCTAACTTTTTAATTATTCATCAAATGCCTTCCAACAATTATCGTGTGCGATCAATGTAAGCCGACAAGATCATGCACCGTGCTGGTCATCACCGCGAGATAGGCGACCAGCGCCAGATAAAGCGTGCCGTATTCAAATTTGGTTTTGTACGAAACGCCGTAATAGGCGATGTTTTCGGGGGCTTGCGGGTCGAAGTGCCAGGCTTGTTTCAGCGCGGGGATGGCCATGATGGCGATCAGGATTAGCAGGGGGCTGGGGCGGTAGACCATCATCGCCAGCATCACCGGGACACCCAGAAACCAGATGCGCGGCCCCAATACGCTGGTGATCCGCCCTCCGTCGAGCGGTGACAGCGGGATCAGGTTGAAAAAATTGAGGAAAAATCCGGAATAGGCGATGGCCATCAGCGTCTGGCTGCCGGTGTCGCGCGCCACGAAATAGCACGCCACCGCCCCCAATGTGTCGACAAACGGCCCGGCGAGGCCAATATAGGCTTCGGTTTCGGCATTCATCGGCTGTTCTTTGAGCGCGATCCACGCGCCGACGAAGGGAATGAATGTCGGTGCACCGACATCCAGCCCTTTTTGCCGCGCCGCGACAAAGTGCCCCATTTCGTGCAGGAACAGCAGCGCGATAAACCCGGCCGCATAACGCCAGCCGAACGCAAGGGCATAGACTCCTAGCGAGAGGATCATCGTGATCGCCGTGCCGCCCAGCTTGCCCAGTTTGAACAAGCCGAACAGCAAGACGAACAGTTTGATCACGTCGGGCGGTCCGGCTCTGGCAGTGCGGGTTCGGGCTCGGGTTCGGGCGCTTCAAACACAAAGTCTGACGCGGTGATCTTTGGGTCAGCCTTGCCACGGCCAAACAGCCGGGCGATGCGATGGCGCAGCGCGGCCCAGCCACCCAGCACGGTAAACAGCACCAATTTCCAGATCTTCAGCAGGAACAAACCTGCCGCCGCCAGCAGACCCAGCTTTTTGATCGCAACCACCCCGATCAGCCCGGCCAGACCATAAGCCGCGACTTTATCGGTCGATCCGTTGAAATCTTCGTAGCGCTTGCCCGGCTGATAGCCAAGGCCGGCAAGGTCAGCACGGACTTCGGCCTTGTCCGCCGCAATCGCAGTGGAATCGGTAATCAGGTCAAGGCTGAAATAGCCTTCACGGCCCAGCGCATAAGTATTGTAATTGATATTTTGCGGCGCATCGGCGGGAAGCCCACGCACGCGCGCGACCACCGACCACAGCAACTGATGCTTGGTCGCGTTGTAAGTCGGCGGCTCTGCCCAGCCGGTGATGTCGAGCGCGCGCCCACCATTCGCTTCGCGGCGCTTGTTGTCTTCCTCTGCGCCTTGTTTCAGGCTGTCGAGCAAGGCATCGGGCTGCCATTCCTTGGCATCGCCATCCTTGACATAGCCTTCTTTGATCCAGGTTATGTCGGTCAGCCATTGTTGGTTGTCACCGTTGGGCAGGATCAGGCCAACCCGCTCGGCAATATGCCGATTGCCCAGCGCGACCATGATCCGATCAGCCGCAGCCGCGGGGACAAACACGTGCCCGGCGGGCAAATTCAGCGTCGCCTGATCGAGCAGCGCAATCTGCTTTGGCCCGGCAATCGCCACGCGCGCCGCTTCCTGCCAGGCGGCGCGCAGTTCGGCCTTGCGCTGATCGATGTGGGCCTGATCGGGCACCGGTGTGGTCTGCGCCGCCAGCGGCGGAGCCAGCAAGACCAGCGCGAGCGCCGGTACCAGGCCGCAATGCAGGCCAGGAACTGCACGGATGAATGATCGACTCATGGCCCCCCCGGGTTTACGAAACTCTGCCACATCCCCAGATCGCGCGCCAAAGCCCAGATCGCGCGCCAAAGCGTGGCAGAAGCAGGATGATTCGAACCTTACCGTAACCCCAAATCGGGATTTGGCAACATGGCACCAGCACCCCCGCACGGCGGGGCTGCCCCGCGAGCGCCTGATGCGATCAGAAAGAACCGCATTTAGCTCTAGAGTCTTTGTTTTCGCGTGATTTATTGCGAGCCGCAGGCCACCGCAGGTAAAAACCGGTTCCCACTTTT
>CAINGT010000037.1 GCA_903848655.1 uncultured Sphingomonadales bacterium | reverse complement strand
TTTTTACCTGCGGTGGCCTGCGGCTCGCATCACGCTCTAGCCAATATGCCCGCGCAAACCAATCATCACGGTGCGCCCAAGGCTGTTGTAGCCAGCGGCAGTTTGGTAGCGGCGGTCGGTAGTGTTTTCGATCCGGCCAAACAGTGTCACGTGCGGTGACAGCCGGTATTCGGCGCGGCAGTCGATCAGCGAATAGGCTGGCAGCTCCGCTGTGCTGGAGGAACGGTCAAACGCCGCGCCCGACGCGCGCACCGCAATGCTGGTGGTAAGTCCGCCGGGCCAATCGTAGCCCAGCGTGGCGTTGAACAGTTGGCGCGGCACACGCGGCAATTGCCGGTCAAATGTTGCGGCACCAGGGGTGCGGTCCCGGCTGACGACGATGGAAGTATTGCTCTCGGCAAAAGCGTGACCGATGCGCGCTTGTGCCGTCAGTTCCAGCCCGTGCGCGGCGGCGCGTGCGACATTGGCGTAATAGCCATAGCCGTTGATGCGACAGGCGGCGGGCGATGCGGCGGTAACCGGATAATCGCACAAGGCAAAGTCGATCAACTGGGTGGTATCGCGCTGCCACCACGCCGCGCCAATGTGCACGGCCTGATTGAGCAGCGCGCTGCTTAGGCCCGCCTCCCAGCCATGCGCACGTTCTGGCCGCAATGCGGCATTGCCGTAATCGCTGGTCAGTTGATACAGCGATGGGGCCTTGAACCCTTCACCATAAGCGGCGCGCAACACGGTGGCACCCTGATCGGGCGAATATGTCACGCCCGCGCTTAACACCGTGTTGCCGCCGAATTGCGAATGATGATCGTGGCGCAATCCGGCATTGAGCGTCAAGCCGGGCAGGGGGATGATCCGCACCGCGCCATAGCCGCTGTTGGTGATCGCGGTCTGCGGTACCAGCGCGTAAGGCTGGATTGCGTCATAGGGGCTGCCGACGCGCATAAGCGCTTCTTCGCGCTCGGCCCCGGCCAGCAGGGTGATCGCGCGCATGGGGGTGATTGTCGCCTGATATTCATAGCGGCGAGTCTGCCCGCGGCCGATGAACACCAGCGCCGGGTCTTGCAACGGTTCGGTATCGGTGTTGTCGGTCTGGTCCTGCTGCACCGACACGCGTTGCTTTACCTGCCCGTACGTCGCATTCAGCCCGGCATAGACCGACCATTGGCTGTTGCGCGCAAAATTGCCGCCATAGATTGCGCCGGGCAGGCTGAATTGATCGGAATAGCTGGTACGCGCCTTGTCCCAGAACCCGCGCAGATCAAGCGACAGCGCGGGCGAAAGGCGCACAGTCACCGTGCCGCTGAGCGCTTGACGCGCATAGCCGTTCGGCTCGGTCCCGCCCGTCAGCGTGGGGATGCCGCCGGTTGAAAACGCGCTGCCCGACAGCCGCCAGTCGGCGAGCGCCGAAGTGCCGCCCAGCCCGGCACGGCCATTGACCGTTTCGTGTGATCCGCCTTCGACCGCCCAATCGGCGGCGAGCGGGCGATTGGGGGCCGCCGTCGTCACATGCACCACCCCGCCGATGGCATCCGATCCCCACAGCACCGATTGCGGGCCGCGCAAGACTTCGACGCGGGCGATATCATCGGTGTAGAGTTGCGAAAAATCGAACCCGCCGGCAATCGCGGTTGCATCGGCCATCCGCATCCCGTCGATCACCACCACGCTTTCCGCCGGATTGGCCCCGCGAATGCGCAACGACGTCACTTGGCCATAGCCGCCATTGCGCGCAACCGTGATACCGGGCGTGCGCACGAGAACATCGGTCAGCGCCAGCGGTTGCGCGCGTTGCAGCGCGGACTGGTCGAGCACGGTCACGCTGGCGGCGACTTGGTCGGCATCGACCGGATCGCGCAACGCGGTCACGATGATGACGTCGGCGGTGTTGTCTGCGTGCGCGCGCGCAGGCTGGCCCAGCACGGCGCAGAGCGCCAGAGCGGTTATAGAGAGTCTGGTCATTTGCTCATTCCCGTCGCACAGTTCCCCCGGCCATGCGCTGACGCGCACAACCGCCACGGCGCGGGCACAGCCCACGCCGCCATCACTGCCGCTCATCAGGGAAAACCCCGCTCGCGCCGAACACCCCTGTCGGCACGACGAACGACTGCGACAGGCAGGTCTCCTGGCTCACGGGTCAGCGCCGGGTCGGCCGCCTTCTCGGGATGGGTATCCCAATGGCAGATGGGCCGATGGCTATCCGCTTACAGTTGCAGGGGCAGCCCGGGCCTTACACCCGCGTTCCCTTTTCATCCCCTCGCGGGGAACCTTTCACAGATGATTGGTTACAGGCGAATCGCTTGCCTGGCAAGAACGTGCAAACAAAACGGGTCGGCTGCGTGAAGCAACCGGCCCGCCAGGATTTTATCAAAATTCGAACGATCAGAACGCGATGGTCGCATCGATCCCGAATGTGCGCGGGGCGTTGAAATTGCCATAGTCGCCCAGCACGTTGTTGATGCTGCCGTTGACGGTGCTGGTGGTCGGGGCACCAGGCAGGCTGTTCGACGGATCGCGGCGGAACACATAGTTGGTATTGAACAAGTTGCGCGACCAGCCGGTCACGGTCAACTTTTGGCCGTTGTCCGACAGCGGAATGTCCGCCAGCGCGACGCGCCCATTGACCACCAGCGACGCATCGTTGTGCGTGGCGAACTGATCGAACGCCTGGGTTGATTGCGAATAGTTGGCGTCAAAGTGGATCTTGAACGCCGCCCCGGACTTGCTGATCGGCAATTCGTAATCCGCGCCAAGCGAGGCGGCATTGCGCGGCGTATAGACGACGTAGAAGTTTTGATAGACCGAACTCTTGGTCCCGTCTTTGGCTGTCACATCGATCAGCACAGGCGGGATTTTGGTGTAGGTATAAGCATAGGACAAGTTCAGTGTCAGTCCGCTAAACGGGCGCGCGGTCAGATCAGCCTCAAGCCCGCGAATATGCGTCGTTCCCACTGCGTTGATGGTCTTGAGGATATTGATGCTCGTATTGGTATTGGTGTCGGTCTGGATCGAGCTGATATCAACCTGGCTGTCTTTGCGCTCCATCGCATAAGCTGCCAAATTCAGCCGGACCTTGCGGTTCAGCAGATCGGTCTTTAGCCCGACTTCGTAAGACTTGATGTCTTCGGGGTTGAACGGCTGATAGTTGGCGGTCCGCGATGACGCGCCACCCGCGCGATAGCCGGTGGCATATTTGGCATAAGCGTGGGCGTTGCTCGACACGTCCCATGCCAGCGTTGCCATTGGGTTGAACCGGTCCCAGCTCTTGTCGAGCGGGGCATAACCGTTGTTGGTGGCAACCGTGGTGTTGACATCATAATTGACGTTGCGGAACGTGTGCAGCACGCCCTGCTTTGTGTCATGCGTATAGCGCCCACCGACCGTCAGGTGCAGCGCATCATTGGCATTCCACGTGGCCTGGCCAAACCCGGCATAGCTTTTCGAATGCACTTCCGACGCGCGATCGATCGAGGCGAAGGGGTTGGTGAACACGCTCGAATTGATCGTGTAGCCGGTCACAATGCCATTGGCGTCGGTCACCCAGGTGTTTGACGACGGGGTGGCGGCGTTGTCGCTGACGTGTTCCTTGAAATAATACAGCCCGGCAACGTAATCGATGCTGCCAAGGCTGCCGACAGCCTGGAATTCCTGGCTGAATTGCGATTGCCACAGATTGGCAAGGCTATAGCGGCTGAATCCGCCATTGGCGGCATAGACAGGCACGCGGTGCGCGCCGCCCGAATTGTCCCACTGCGTCGCGGTCACCGCGCGCCATGACGTGATCGAGCGCAGTTCGAGTTCGGGCGTGACTTTCCACTTCAACGTATTGGTATAGCCGTGCGTGCTGTCGACGCTCGGCTGCTGCGGCACGCCGATATCCGCGACCGTCATCCGGCTGGTGCCATTGATCTGAACCTGGCTGGGCAGCGCCTTAACCGTCCCGGCCAGATTGGTGTAGGCCGTACCTGGCAGCGTGCAGGCAGAGACCGCCGATTGCAGCCCGGCAACGCAGCCATTGGGGTTGTAATTGAGCAACTGGCTGTAGAACGGCGTGTTCTTGTCCGTGCTCACATCATACGAAAAATCGTTGGTGATGCCCGGGGCCGGTTTCCACCGCACGGCGGCGCGAAAGCCGCTGCGATCAAAATAGTTCCACCCGGTCTGGCCCGCGAGCGGGTTGGCGGTGGTGGCGTTCTGGTACTGCTTGACGCCATCGAGCTTGATCGAAAAACCTTTGTATTCAGGCAGGTCGATATGGATTTCGGCGTTGTTCGAACCGTAATTGCCGATCCCGCCTTGCACCCGGCCACCGAATTTTCCGGTCGGGGTCTTGGCCACGATCGACAGCGCGCCGCCTTCGGTGTTGCGGCCAAACAGCGTGCCCTGCGGGCCTTTGAGCACTTCGATGCGCTCAATATCAAACAAGGCGGCGTTTACGCCATGCTGGCGACCGAGATAGACGCCATCAATATAAATGCCGACGCCCTGTTCGCGCGCGGGCTGGTTGGCATCGAGCGGCACGATCCCGCGAATGCCGATGGTCAGCGCCGAAACGCGCGCTTCGAACGGAGCGACGCGCAAGCTGGGCACCGCGCCATCGCCCAGATCATACAGGCTTTGCACGTGGCGCTTTTTGATTTCATCGGCATTGACCACCGAAATCGAAATCGGCGTTCTTTGCAGGTTGGTTTCGCGCTTGGTCGCGGTCACCACGATTTCGATCAGCCCCGACGAATCGGTGGCCGCTGCCGGTGCGGGTGCCGGAGCATCCTCGGCATGGGCGGTAACAGCACAGCCCACTGCCGCAATCGCGGTAGTAAGCATCAGGATCTTGCGCATAAATTCCCCTTTGGTGACAAGCGGGGCCAGTCGCCGCAGTCGATTCATGCATCGACCGATGGCCAGCCCCTTCAATCGCGGTCCCTAGGGAAGTTTTGTGACAGATTTGTGAGAGGGGGCTTTGCTCAGCTCAGTTCGGGCAAGCTTGCGGCAGCGAGCAAGGCCGCGCGCGCAGCCAACACATTGGCGGTCAGCGTGGCGGACCCCAAATCGGCAGGATCGATCTGTTCGGGCCAGTGGCGCGCCACGATCCCGGCCAGCAGGTCGATTCGCGCGTGATCGAGCATAAAGCGCTGATCGACCGTCGCCGGATCTGCCACGACGCGCAGCCGCAAGCAGGCCGGGCCGCCGCCATTCGCCATCGACTGGCGCACATCAACCGGCAGAACCCGGCCAATCGGGCCTTGCGCCGCGAGCATCGTATCGAGCCAGTCGCGCACCGCGCGATTGGTCCAAGCCTCGCCCGGAATGACCAGCGCCATCGTGCCATCGGGCAGAGTCAGCAATTGCGCATTGAACAGATACGAGCGGATCGCATCGTCGAGCGAGACCGCGCTGGCGGGCACCACCACGATTTCGGCCTCGGGCAGCGCCGCGCGGATCGCGGCATATGCGCCCGGTGCATCGGCAAACGCCTGTTCGTGCGTGAACAGCACCCGTTCGTTCGCCACGGCCACGACATCGTTGTGAAACGCGCCAGCAGCGATAGCCTCGGGCGATTGTTCGATAAACAGCACGCGACCTGCACCCAGCCCGTGCCGCCGGGCGACCGCGCGGCTGGCCTGTTCGTGCTGGCGCGCGGGGAAGCGCCCCCCGGCGCGGCCATAGACAAACAGTTCCAGCCCCGGCGCGGCATGGTGCGCCGCCATCCGCATATGGTTGGCCGCGCCTTCATCGCCAAAGCACGCGGGGATTGCATCGTGCACCACGAAATGAGCGGAATCGGCAAAAGCCAGCCGCAACTGGCGCAGCGTGTCGGGCGCTTCGTGCGAGCGGTGCGGCATTGTCACCAAATTGGCGACGGTCAGATGGCAGAGGCCATCGGCGGTATCGGGTGCGGGCGAAACAGTCGCGGCATTGGCCGTCCACATCGCGCTGGCCGACCATGCCGCCGCCCGCAGCCGCCCCTGCGCTGCGTCGGCGGCTGTCGTGATGGCAAGCGCCTGCAGAAACGCGTGATTTGGGCGCGGCAATGGCGCAAACCAGCCTTGCGCCAGCCCGAGGTCGAGATTGTGGCGCATCTTGTCCAGCCCTTGCAGCGCCGCCGCGCGCGGATATGCCGGATCGCCGCCATGGCTGGCCGACGCCAGATTGCCGAGGCTGAGCCCGGCATAATTGTGGCTCGGCCCGACCAGCCCGTCAAAGTTGATTTCCACCAACGCCATCGTCAGTTCCTATCGCGCCACATGCCAGACCGTATCGCCAACCCCGACTTCGAGCACTTGTGCCGCCACCGGATCAAGCACCACCCCGGCATCGCCATCAGGTGCGATTTCGCCATAGGCGCAGCGGAAATCCGCCAGCCGTCCGGTGGCGACGAGCGCGCGGCGATGCGCGCCGTCGCATTCGGGCGCGCGCACGTTCGTAACCACGGCGACGCGCGCATCGGCGATGGCGCGCACGCGGTCGGTGCGCGCGGTCATCGTCGGGCCGCCGTCAAAGATATCGACATAGCCTTCGGCGGCAAAGCCTTCGTCCTCAAGCATCCGCATCGCCGCGCGCCCGCTGGGGTGCGGCAGGCCGATCACTTGGCGTGCGCTGTCGGGCAGCATCGCGACATAGACCGGGTGTTTGGGCATCAGATCGGCGATGAACTGGTGCCCGTTGATCGCGTTGAAATAGTCCGCTTCCTGAAAGCTCATGCCGAAAAACCGCCCGGCCACGCCATCCCAGAACGGTGATCCGCCGCGTTCATCGATAATCCCGCGCAATTCGGCGAGAATGCGATCCGCAAAACGCGCGCGGTGCATCGCGATGAACAGATAGCGGCTGCGCGCCAGCAACAGCCCCAGCCCGCCAGCGCGGGTGCCAGGGTGCAGGAACAGTCCGCCGACTTCGCTCGACCCTTCCAGATCGGTCACCAGATTGAGCAATTCGGCACGGAACGTACGCCCCAGTTCGCGCGAATGCTGCGTCAGTGTGGCGATGCGGTACGAATAGAACGGCGTTTCCTGCCCGACGCACGAAAAAATCTGTGCGGTGCCGCGCACTTCGCCGGTCGCCGCATCTTCGAGCACCACCACGAACAGTTCGTCGGGCAAGTCGCGCCCCGTACCCGGCGCGGGATTGCCAAACGCGGCGGCGGCTCGATCCAGCCGCGCGCCCAGCGCCTTGCGATCGGGCGGCAGGTTGGTAAACCCGCCCCCGGTCAGCTTGGCCATGTCATAGATTTTTTGCAGGTCGCGCGGAAGCGCGGCGCGGATGCGAAAACCCATCATTCCCCCCCCGCCAGCCGATGCAGCACCAGCGCCGCCAGCCGCGCGCGTTCACCCAGCGAGGGCACGATCAGATATTCATCCGCCGAATGGATCGCCCCGCCGCGAACCCCCATCGTGTCTACCACCGGCACCCCGGCGGCGGCAATATTGTTGCCATCGCACACCCCGCCGCTCGGCTGCCAGCCAATCGTCTGCCCCAGCGCCGCGCCGCAATCACGCACCAGATGGAACAGCGCTTCGGCAGCGGGGGTCAGCGGCTTGGGCGGGCGCGACAGGGCGCCGTGGATATGCGCGGCAACCTCGCAATCCTGTTCCACTTGCGCCACCGCTTCGGCCAGCGCAGCGGCAAAGCGCGCCGCCGCGGGATCGTCGCGCGGGCGGATATTGAAGCGCACGATAGCGAGATCGGGCACGACATTGTTGGCCGATCCGCCGTCAATCCGCGCCGGATTGACGCTGATATCCGGCCCCGCCAGCGCGGTCAGCGCCAGCACCAGCCGCGCCGCCGCGACCACCGCGTTGCGCCCGTCGGCAGGATTGCGCCCGGCGTGCGCGGATCGCCCGTGGATCACCACGCTGAAATTGCCGCTGCCCGCGCGCGCGCCTGCCAGCGTGCCATCGGGCAAGGCCGCTGGTTCAAACGTCAGCGCCGCCGCCTTGCCCGTCGCCAGCCGCGCGATCAGCGGCGCGGATGACAAGCTGCCGGTTTCCTCATCAGCATTGACCAGCACGTCATACCCCATGCGCGCCGCCGCGGGGCTGGCTTCGAACGCGGCAAGCGCAGCGAGCATGACCGCGATCCCGCCTTTCATGTCGGCCACACCCGGCCCGTTCAGCACAGCATCATCGCGCCAGCGCGCCACCTGAAACGGGTGATCGGCGGCAAAGACGGTATCCATATGCCCCGTCAGCAAGACTCGGCGGCGAGCACTGGGTCGCACCCGCAACACCAGATTGCGCCCATGCGCGATAGTTTCGCGCTGCCCGTCGCTGCCCACCGCGCTTACCGCCGCGCCCTGTTCGAGCGCGATATCGCCGGGCAGCGCGCTGAACGCTGCGGCCAGCACGTCGGCCTGATGCGCCAGCCCAGTCAGATTGCGCGTTCCGGTGTTGATCGCGCTCCACGCTAACACCTGTTGCAGCATCGGCTCGGGATCGATCCGCGCGATCAGGTGCTGTTCGGTGGGGGACAGGGTCATGCCAGCACCCGCGCAATCGCCACAAAGTCCGCAACGCGCAGCGTTTCGGCGCGGCGTGATGGGTCGATGTCGAGCGTGGCGAGCGCGTCAAGCGCGCCGGGCAGGCCTTTGAGCGACTGGCGCAGCATTTTGCGGCGCTGGCCAAATGCGGCTTCGGTCACACGTTCGAGCATACGCGGGCAAACCCCGTCGGGCATCGCGGCGGGGGTCACATGCACTACCGCCGACATCACTTTGGGTGGCGGGGTAAACGCGCTGCGGTGGACTTTGATCGCGATACGCGGGTTGGCGCGCCATTGGGCCAGAATCGCGAGGCGGCCATAAGCATCATCGTCCACGTGCGCGACGATCCGCGCGGCGACTTCGTGCTGAAACATCAGCGTCAGCGATTGCCAGCGCGGCGGCCAGACCGGTCCCGACAGCCAGCCGGTGAACAAGGCGGTGCCGACATTGTAAGGCAAGTTGGCGACGATATGGTACCCGCCGTCGATCAGGCTGGCACCATCGAGCTTCACCGCATCGCCCTCGACCACGCGCAAGCGGCCGGGAAATGCTTCACCCAGTTCGGCCAGCGCGGGCAGGCAGCGGCGGTCCATTTCGATTGCGGTGACATAGGCCCCGCCGCGCAGCAATGCGCGTGTCAATCCGCCGGGGCCGGGGCCGATTTCGAGCACTTGGGCATCGCGCAACGGTCCGGGAACGGCGGCGATCCGCGCCAGCAACTGTTCATCGAACAGGAAATTCTGCCCCAGCGCTTTTTGCGCGAGCAGCCCGTGGCGGTTGACGACATCGCGCAGCGGCGGCAGATCACCCATGGCGCAAGGCCGCGCAGCGTTCGGCCATGCGCAAGGCGGCGATAGTTGCCCCGGCACGGGCCACGCCAGTCCCGGCAATCCCGAACGCAGTGCCATGGTCAGGGCTGGTGCGGACAATCGGCAGCCCGAGCGTGACATTCACCCCGCAGTCGAAATCGAGCAGCTTGATCGGGATCAGCGCCTGATCGTGGTACATGCAGATCGCCACGTCATACGTCGCGCGCGCATCGGCGTGGAACAGCGTATCGGCGGGCAGCGGCCCGCGCGCGTCGATCCCGGCGGCGCGCAAGGCGGCGACTGCGGGCGCAATCACCGCCTGATCTTCGTGCCCCATGCGCCCGTCTTCGCCCGCATGGGGGTTCAGCCCGGCGACGGCGAGGCGCGGCTGGGCAATGCCGAAATCGCGAGTCAGCGCCGCTGCGGCGATCAGCGCGCGGCTGACAATCAAATCGGTGGTCAGCAGGCGCGGCACGCGCGCCAGCGCGACATGCACGGTGATCGGCACGACGCGCAAATGCGGCCCGGCCAGCATCATCACCGCGTGGTCGGGCGCGATACCGCACAGATCGGCGACACATTCGGTCTGGCCCGGCCAAGCAAAGCCGATAGCGGCAAGGCGGCTCTTGGCCACTGGCCCGGTGACCAAAGCAGCGGTCTGGCGCGCGCGTGTCAACGCGGTGGCGCGCGTCAGGCTGGCGAGCGCCAGTCGCGCGCCCGCGTCATCGGGTGCGCCGGGGCGGTATGGGCCCGCGCCGATATCGATCACCGGCAGCGCATCGGTGAATACGGCGCTTGCCTCAGCCGGTGTGGCCACGGCCACCACGGAAACGCCCACGGCTTGCGCCACCTCGGCCAGCACTTCGTATGATCCGACCACCACAAACGGGGCCAGCGCCTCAGCCCGCGCCGCCGCCCATGCTGCCACTGCGAGTTCCGGCCCGATGCCCGCCGGATCGCCCATGCTGAGCGCGAGCGGTGCCAAGGTCGTCGCTTGCGTCAATTGTATTCGATCACCGCATCGCGGCGCAAATCGCGCAAATACGTCTGCGCGCGCTTGTTCACGCGGTCATCTTCAAGCTGCGTCTGCAACTGGTCAAAGCTGGGGCCATCGTTGACTTTGGGATCGTCGCGCCCGCACAGCAGCAGCACGCGCACCCCGTCTTCAATCGATCCGAACGGCGGCGTCGCTTCGCCCACCGCCAGCTTGAGCACGGTGTCCTGCAAGGCCATCGGCAGATCGCGCGCCTTGATCTGATCGTTGCCAACCACCGTCGCGCCAATTTTGGCGGCGGCGGCATCAACCTGACCGCAGCCATGGATATCCTTGACCATGCGGGCAAATTCGCCTGCCTTCGCCGCGCCGTCCTTTTCCGCCGTGCCGGGGGCAAAGCTGATTGAAATCTGTTTCAGGCTCAACAGCGCATCGCGCGGGTCAGCGGTCAACACCTGACGCTTGTCGATCACATAGACAATCGAATAGCCCCCCGGCAAAGCCAAAGGTCCGGCCAATTGCCCCGGGCTCATGCTAGCCGCAGCAGTGGCAATCGCGGCGGGCAATTGCGCCAGCCGGATCCAGCCGAGATCGCCACCGACCGCCGCAGTCGAAGCTTGCGAATATTGCCGGGCATAGCCGACGAAGCTGCCGCCCTTTTTCAACTGATCGACGATCTTATCAGCGCTGGCGAGCACTTGCGCGCGGTTTTCGTCAGTGGCGGCAAGGTAGATTTCACCCAGATGAAATTCTTCTGTGCCTTTGGCCGCCTTCATCCGATCCATCATTTCGCGCACTTCGGAATCGGACACGTTGATGAACGGTTGAACATTGCGCCGCAACAGCCGCTGCCATGCAAGCTCGCCGCGAATCTGGCGCTTGAGCGATGCCCCTGATGATCCCATCTGGGTCAGATAAGCATCAAGCGCGGGCGCGTCCTTGCCCATGTTCTGCTGCGCGACATAGCCGAAGCGCTGGTTCACTTCGTCATCATCGATGATGATATCGACGCCTTTGGCTTCCTGAATCTGCAGCGTTTCGTCGATCAGATTGCGCAGCACTTGCGCGCGCAAGCGTTCCTGTTCTTCGGGTGGAATCTTGCCGCCATTGGCATTGGCAAACAGTGCATAGCGCTGGTCGATATCGGTGCCGGTGATAATCTCGCCATTGATGATCGCGGTCGCGTGGCGATGATTGGGGTCCATCTTGCCGTAGAACCGGGGATTGCTGGGCAAGTTCAGATTGCCATCGGTATCGGTCGATACCGTGGCCGGCGCAACCATAGCCGGGCCGGGTTGAGCCTCTTGCGCGTACGCAGGTGCCAGCATGGCGAGGGCCAAGCCCGGCATCAGCGCTTGGCGCAAGCCTGGTAGCGTGACTGATGGCAGCAGACGAAAGAGGCGCGTCATGTCAATCTGTCGTTCCTGTTGGTGGCACCGCTGCCGATACACCCGATCCCGGCTTAACCCGACATGAGTGTGACGCGCGATAGCGGCTTTGCCGCCGCAAACAAACCCCAATCCGCCGGACCGGCACGCAGACTTTCGAAACTGACTGTCAGCGCGTACCGATGTTGCGCAGCGCCAGTGTCACGCCAAACGAGTTGCCGCGCACCGCATCGCCAGAGGTGACATAATCGCGCCGCCAAGTGAACGCGATGTCAAAGCAATCGTCGGTATAGGCCACCCCCATCCGATGGCGGATCAATTGAAACCCGTTTGAACCATTGATCGGATCATCCGCCTTGGTTGTCAGGTTGGCGATGGCAGACCCGAATATCGACCAGTAGCGCGCAAACCCGATGCGACCCGAAGCGCGCAATTCCTTGCTGTCCTGCAAATCTTCATATGTCAGCGGGATCGACCGGTTGAGCGCGATATAGCCGATTTCCACGTATGTCCGGTGGTTGCCCAGCGTTGCATCGAATTCGTTGCGGCGCAATTGCAGCGTGGTTTTGTCCAACTGGAACCGCTCGGTCAATTGCACGATATCGGCAAAGCGCAACTGCGCGCGCCCCACAATATCCGACAGACGCGCGGCCAGCCCGATTCCGGGTGGGGTCAGCGCGGTTTCGTGCGACACGCGATAGGACTGCGCCAGCGTGGCCGAAGCGCGCCAGCCGGGCCGGTTGAACCGCCAGTCCACCCCATATGTCACGCGCACGCCATCTTCGACGCGGTCATACCCGGGATAGCGGTTAAGCGCGAAAATCGAGCTATCTTCCAGTTCGACCGCGCGCGAATCCTCGTTGGCAATCGCCAGATTGCGGATATGCGGCGTCGCCACGATCTGCACTTCGGGGGTCAGGACTTGCGTCCCGCCCAGCGCCGCCCCGATCAGCGGCCATTTGATATCTGCCGCCGCGGTCGCGATGCCGCGCACTTGCCAGCCCGGGTTGCCACGGTTGACCGGATTTGCGATCAGCGCATTGTCGGTGCTGTGGTACAGATCGCCGCGCACCAGCGTGGTCAGCGTCAGTTCCTGACCGGCGGGGGTGATTGTGTGCCAGTCCCATTGCGCGCGGGCCAGCGCGCGCTGCGTGTTCTGGCCATTGCTTCGCGTCAGCGCCAGCGCGTTGATGCCCAGATCCAGATTGCCGCCGACGCCGGGCAATGCCAGCCGCTGGCGCCAGTCAATCGCGGGCAGGGCAAACGGCTGGGTTGCAGGGGTGTCTTTCACCCCGATCGCCTGCACGCCCCACGCCGCCAGACTGGTATAGCTGTCTTGCGTCTGGTGTTCGAGATTGATGGTTGACCGCAGCCGCGTGTCGGTGGTGAGATCATAGCGCAGCAGGAATGTGCGGTCCGACACATAGCGCGCCGAACCGGTCACGCTCCAGTCGTTGCCCAACTGAAAGCGCCCGTTGGCTTCGGCATAACCGCGCAAGACATAGTCTCCGGTCGCAGCGGCGGTCAGCACGCTTTGCCCGGTGGTGGTCGCATTGGTCTGGCGGCTGCGCGTGACGTAAGCATTGATCTGATAGGCACCGGCGTCGGTCAATTGCCGGTAATGCCCCGACAGCATCGGCAGCGCGCGCGAAAACACCGTGCCGGTCACCGACACGTCGCGCGTATCGCCCAGCCGCCAATAAAATGTATTGGTAATTTCCGCGCCATTCGATGACGTCAGGCTGAAGCTGGGGATCAATAGCCCTGATACCGCGCGGAAATCCGACGCATGGGCCAGCCCCGGCAGCGGCAGCAGCGGAACACCGAACATCCGCAGCACCGCGCCATAATAGCGCACTTTGCTGGTCACCGGGTTATACGTCACGCGAACCGCGCTCAGTTCCCAGCTTGGTTGACGGGGGCAGCCCTGGTCATCGGTGACATCGCAGCCGCTATAGACGGCATTGTGCAACACGATGTGCCCGGCGGCATCGCGTTCGCTCGACTGCGCGGCCAGACGGCCCCCTTCGCGCAGCACCAGCAGCAGGTCTTGCGCGGTCCCGGCCTTGAACTCGTCGGTCAGATCGACATGGCCGGAATAGAGCACATCGCCATCTTCATCGACAAAGCGGACATTGCCATCGGCGGCAATCACACCGGTCGTGCGGTTCCACGTCACGCTGTCGGCGCGCAACGAGCGCGCATCGCGCCGCAGCACGACATTGCCGCGCGCGGTTACGATGTCGGCGTCGTGGTCATAAGTCACGCCATCAGCGGCAAACCGTACCACATCGTCTGCGGGTGCAGCGGTCTCGATGGCGGGCGGAGGGGCAGCAGCAAAGGCCACATTGGCAGACGCAGCCCCGGCCAGCACCAGCCAGAGTGAAGGTCGCAAGGCCCGCAAGCGAATGCAACAGGCGTGGACATCGGGCCGCTTGAAGGGTGGCATGGCTTGCCTATCGCACCGGCGCGGCTTAACTGCAAACGCGCAATTCGCGCAAATGCGCCAAAGCCCGCCCGGCGTGTAGCCGACCAGGAGTGCCTGCATGACCATCCGATTCGCCTCGTCTACCGATCCGCGCCCCCGGCTGGTTGCCCGCCTGATTGTCGAGGGCAGCCTGCCTGCCGATTTGGGCGACACCGTGCGTGAAGCCGCCACGGCCAGCCGTTTTTCGGGCAAACCGGGCCAAGTGTTCGAAAGCTTCGCTGCGCTGCCAAACGGGTTGACCCGGCTGGCGCTGGCGGGAATCGGCAAACCCGGTGCCCCGGACCGCCTCGCCGCGCTCGAACGCGCGGGTGGTGCGCTGGTCGCACGCTTTTTGACTTCGGGTGAAACAGCCCTCGCTATTGATTTTGCCGAATCAGGGCTGACTGCGGACGAGGCAGCCGCCGTGCTGCTGGGCGCGCGGTTGCGCGGCTGGCGCTATGACGTCTATAAAACCCGGCAGAGCGCCGACCAGCAAGTTTCGCTCCACGCCGTGATCGCCATCGACGCACCCGAAGGCACGCAAAGCCTGTGGCAGACCGAAGCGGCACTGGCCGAGGGCATTGAATTCACCCGCGAACTCGTAACCGAACCGGCCAATGTGCTGTACCCTGCCAGCTTCGTTGACCGCTGCCGCGCGCGTTTTGCCGGAACCGGGATCGATGTGGTGGTGCTGACGGGCGATGACCTTGCCGCGCTGGGCATGGGCGCGCTGCTGGGGGTGGCGCAAGGCTCGGTGCGCGAAGCGCGGGTGCTGGCGCTGCGGTGGAAAGGCCGTGCGGGCGCACGCCCGACCGCGTTCGTCGGCAAAGGCGTCACGTTTGACAGCGGCGGCATCTCGATCAAACCGGCTGGCGGGATGGAAGACATGAAATGGGATATGGGCGGGGCCGGGGCAGTCGCCGGTGCCTTGCTTACGCTCGCGCTGCGCAAGGCCGAAGCCGATGTGATCGGCGTGGTCGGGCTGGTGGAAAACATGCCCGATGGCAATGCCCAGCGCCCCGGCGATGTCGTGACCTCGCTGTCGGGGCAGACCATCGAAGTAATCAACACCGATGCCGAAGGGCGGTTGGTGTTGTGCGATGTGCTGACCTGGGTGCAGCGGACATATGCGCCCGGCACGATCATCGATCTGGCCACGCTGACCGGGGCGATCATCGTGTCGCTTGGCCATGAATATGCCGGAATGTTCGCCAACGATGATCTGCTCGCCAGCCAGCTTGACGCGGCGGGCAAGGCCAGTGGGGACAAATTGTGGCGCTTTCCGCTCGGTGCCGCCTATGACAAGCTGATCGACAGCGCGATTGCCGATATGAAGAATGTCGGCCCGCGCTATGGCGGATCGATCACCGCCGCGCAGTTCCTGCAACGCTTTATCGATGATGGCGTGGCATGGGCGCACCTTGATATCGCGGGCACGGTCTGGGCCGACAAGCCCGGCACCACGCATGACAAAGGCGCAACCGGGTTTGGCGTGCGGCTGCTCGACCGCTATGTGCGCGATGTGCTCGAAGGCTGACCCGCCATGCCCAAAATGCGCCGCAAGGCCGATCTGCCAAGCAAGCTGTGCGCCACCTGTGGCCGCCCGTTCGTGTGGCGCAAGAAGTGGGAACGCGATTGGGATGCGGTGCGGTACTGCTCGGACCGCTGCCGGGGCTGATGCTTAGTGCGCGTCGATTTCTACCATCTGACGCGCGATCCTGCCGAAGCGGTGGTGCCGCTGCTGGCGGACAAATTGCTGGCAGTGGGTGAACGGGTGCTGGTGGTGGCGGATGACGCGGGCGCGCTCGCGCGGATCAGCGACGCGCTGTGGCAGTACCAGCGCGCACCGTTTCTCGCGCATGGCGTGGCGGGCGGGCCGCACGACGCGCGTCAGCCGATCCTGCTAAGCCCTGATCCAGTCGCCACCAATGGCGCGCGCACGTGCGTACTGGCCGATGGGCAGTGGCGCGATGTCCCCGCGATGGCGCGCCTGTTCCTGCTGTTCACCGCCGACCACCTCGAAGCCGCGCGCCAGACATGGCGCGCGCTGGGCCAGCGCGAAGGCGTGGACCGCCATTATTGGCGGCAGGATCGCGGCAAATGGCTCGAAGGCCCCGATCAGGGCCGCAAAGCCCCCGCCACATCCGACAACTGACCATCGTTCGGCAAAGCGGCCACAGCAATCAGCCGCGCGAGCAAAGGATAGACCGCTACATTGGGAAACGGGGCCAGCGTTACGGCCGCGCGAAATGCCGGGCCATTGGCGAGGAACAGCGCGCCCATCAGCGGATCATGAATATCATAACCGTGCGCGCCGTGCAGGCCATCGGGGTGGGCGGTGCGTTCGCGTTGGAATTCGTCGCGCGTCTGGACCACCCAGCCGGTTTCGACCTGGCACACCACATCGGGCACGCGGGGGTTGCTGCCATAGTGCAAGTCGGCCGGAATGGCGGCCTTGTCCCAACAGCGCAGATGCGGCGGATTCGCCAACAAAGTGCGCCGTGCCGCCGCCGCCGCCGGAGTTGCAGGAATGCGAATACCAAGGATCGTGCCGCCGAATTCGACACGCACCGCGCTGACATCGATCAGATCATCGAGCGCCAGCGCCTGACCGTCACCCACCGGTGCCATGCCGTGATCGGCCACGATAACGATGTTGGCCGTGATGCCGCGCGCCTGCAGCCCGGCAATCAGCCGCCCGATGGCCGCATCGACCGCGGCGATGGCTTGGTTCACTTGCGGCGAATCGGGGCCAAAGCTGTGCCCGGCCCCATCGACCGCCTCAAAATACATCAGCATCAGCCGGGGGCGGCGCGCGGCGGGCAGATCGAGCCAGCCGAGCAGGCTATCGACCCGTGCCGCAGGCGTGATGGCATGGTCGAAATCGTGAAACAGACTGGGGGTAATCCCGTCGTGCGGCACAGCGACACCGGGCCAGAACATGACGCCGCTATGCACCCCGGCGCGTTCGGCGGTGATCCAGATCGGCGTGCTTTGGCCCCACCACGCCGGTTCCTGGCTCGCCATCGAAAACCGTCCCGGCAGTGCCGGATCGGTAAAGCCATTGTTGATGATGCCGTTGTGATCGGGATAGCGCCCGGTCACCAGCGCGGTGTGGTTGGGAAATGTGACCGAGGGAAACGACGGAATCATGCGCTGTGCGCGCACCCCGGTTGCCGCCAGCGCCAGCAGGTTCGGGCTGGCACCGCGATCAAGATAATCGGCGCGAAACCCGTCGATGGAAATCAGGATCACCGGTGCCGGATCGGCTCGGACAGGAGCTGCCCCCAGCAATAGTATCAATGCAAGCGCGCGCAACAGCATAGTCATCGGTGATTCTCGTGATCGGCGGGAAGGAATTCGCCACGCTCGCCCGCGCGGCGGGAAAACGCAAGCGCCCAGTAGCGACCGTCAGCGAGCGGTCACTGCACTCCCGCCGATCCAAGCAGGGCTTTCACCCTGATGACTTTTTCTCGCGCGACAATACCAAACTAAAAAAGTAGAGATAGGGAAGCAGGGCTCGCATGACCCTCTCCCCACTCCGGCCCGGCTGCATCCCGTGCGTTTTGATCACAAAAAGGATTTGCGTGATGGCAAGTAGCCGGTCAAAAAATACCCGATCAGCCAGCGGGCGTCCGCTAGTGCCAGATCGGCCTGTGCCGCGCCTGCCCCATCCGTCATGGCGGCGCGCGGTATCGGGGGCCGATCAGGGTTGCGCCACCACCGTTTCGGCGGATGATTTCTGGAACCGGCTGGGGCTGTAACGCCCCGGCGACCGCTTTGTAGCATGGGACTTTACCACCGATCCGTGTTGTCATGAAAACCGCCTTGCTAATCCGCCATGTCCCTTATGAAGGGGTCGCCGGGTACCGCGATCCGATCGAGGCCGCGGGGTACCGGGTTGAACGGGTTGACGTGTGCGATCCGGATTTTTCGGCGCACGATCTGGTCGCGCCCGATCTGGTCATCATGATGGGCGGGCCGATGGGGATCTATGAACAGGATCAGCATCCGTGGATCGCCTGTCAGATGCGGCGGCTGGCGCGGCGGCTCGATGCCGACCGGCCCACGCTGGGGGTGTGTTTTGGCGCGCAGATGATTGCGGCTGCGCTGGGCGCGCGGGTCTATCCGGGCAATGCCAAAGAAGTCGGCTTTCATCCCGTCAGCGTGCACGACGATGACAGCCCGTTGCGCCATGTCGAGGGCGTGCCGCTGCTGCATTGGCACGGTGATACGTTCGACTTGCCCCAAGGCGTCGATTTGCTGGCTTCGAGCCATATCTACGCGCATCAGGCGTTTCGGCGCGGGCGCACGGTGCTGGCGCTGCAATTCCATGGCGAAATGGGCGAAGACCCACGGTTCGATGCGTGGATCGACCAAGGATCGCACGATATCGCCGCGGCCGGGCACACGCCCTGCGGCTTGCGCAGCGCGCATCGGGCGCATGGCCCGCGCGCCGTTGCGGCCAGCCGCGCGATGATCGCCGAATGGTTAGCTGGCTTGGACTAGACCGGAACGCGATTAGATTGAATCGCATTCCGGTCTAGAGTCTTTGTTTTCGCGTGATTTTTTGCGAAAAACCGGTTCCCACTTTTTCGCATCACGCTCTAGCGCATCGCGCCAGCGCGCCATCCGGTCAAGCGCAGCGATCAGCATTTCCGCCGGTTTGGCATGGCACAGCCGCACACTATGGCGCGGCGCGCCTGCGCCTTCCCACAATGCCGACAGCGGGATCGTCGCCACGCCAGCCTCGCGCACCAGCGCTTCGGCCACGCTGCGGTCATCGCGCGCAATGCCGCTGGCTGGCAGATCGATACACGTAAACCATGTCGCCGGACCGGGCAGCACGGCAAACCCGCGCGCGGCAAGTCCTTCGTGCAGCACCCTGCGCGATGCTGCCCAGTCGCTGACTTGCGCGGCGATCAGCGCCGGATCGCCCAATCCTTCGGCGACCGCGCGTTGCAGCATCGGCGGGGTGGTGAAAGTCAGGAACTGGTGCGCTTTGGCGAGCACGGCGGCAAGCGCGGGCGCGGCCACCAGCCAGCCGACTTTCCACCCGGTCGCGCCAAAGATCTTGCCTGCCGACCCGATCTTGACCGTGCGCGCCGCCATCCCCGGTTCGGCCAGCAGCGAGCGGTGGGTTACTCCGTCAAACCGCACCGTTTCCCACACGTCATCGCAGATCACGATCAGATCGTGCGCCACCGCGATCTGTGCCAGCAGCGCGCGCTGGCCAGCATCGAGTACCGTGCCAGTGGGGTTGAGCGGATCGTTGACGATCATCGCGCGGGTGCGCGGCGTGATCGCGGCACGGATCGCATCGCGGCGATAGGTCCAATGCGGCGGATGCAATGGCACAAACACCGGCATCGCGCCCGCGCGCCGTACCAGCGGGGCATAAGCATCATAAGCAGGCTGAAACAGCAGCACTTCATCGCCGGGCGCGGTCACGCCCAAAATCGCGGCGGCAACCGCCTCGGTCGCGCCCGATGTCACGATGACATGGTCACGCGTCAGATCAAGGCTTTGTTCGCGGGCATAAAACGCGGCCACCGCATCGCGCAATTCGGGTAAGCCCGCCATCGGCGGATAGTGCTGCGAATGATCCGCCATCGCACGCATGACCGCCGCAGACAAAGCGGCGGGCGGCGGCGCATCGGGGAAACCCTGGCCCAGATTGATTGCCCCATGCGCGCGCGCCAGCCCCGACATCGTTTCAAAGATGGTGGTCGGCAGTGCGGTATAGACGGGATTGAGCGGGTGCATCGGCGTGGTCTAGCAACCCCGGCGCGCGGCGCAATGGGGGTTGCTTGCGCGCTTGGCAACCGAGAGCAGCGCGCAAAAAAGTGGGTACCGGTTTTTGCACCAGAGCATGATGCGAAAACAGCGATTCCGATCAACTGATGCAATTTCTTCTTATCGCATCAGGCTATCGGCGGCTTGCCTGCCTTCGAGGGTGGCTGCGAAACGCGCGAAAAAGCGGGTATCTCCGGGGCAGGGCGCTTTCGCCCATTGCCAAGCCGCGATCATTCGTGATTGTGCAAGCGTGTTCCGTTCATCCGTAAGGCAGCGTCTATGACCGACCATGACCATAACGACAGTTTTCGTCTGACACTGGCGCCGTTGATCGCCGATGCAGCGGGATTTGACGGATGGACGGATGCGGCGGTGACAGCGGCGGCGCATGTGGCGGAGGTCGATCCGGAGGCGGCGCGGTTTGCCTTTGGCGGCAAGCCAATGGCAATGATTGCAGCATGGACCAGCGCAATCGACGCGCGCATGGCCGAACAGTTGCCACGCGAACGGTTGGCGGCTCTGCCGGTACGCGAACGCATCCGAGCGCTGGTGGAATTTCGGCTCGATGAAATCTCCGGGCGCGAAGAAGCATTGCGACAGGCGCTGATCGTGCTGGCGCGGCCCGACCATGTCGCGGCAGCGGCGCGGCTGGGCTGGCGCAGCGCCGATGCGATGTGGCGGCTGGCGGGCGATACCGCCACCGATCTCAACCATTATACCAAGCGCGCAACGCTGGCGGCGATCTATGCTGCGACGCTGGCGGTCCTTGCCGATGATCGCAGCGAGGCACAGGCCGATACGCGCGCCTTTCTCGCGCGGCGGATTGATGGCGTAATGCGGTTTGAAAAGCTCAAGGCCAAAGCCTTCAAATCCGATGGGGATCGCCCGAGCCTGGTGCGGTTGTTCGGCCGGCTGCGCTATCCGGCGCGGTAAGCGCGCGCCGCCGCGCCTCTTGATCTGAATCAACTATTGCGAACGACTTGCAATACCATCGATGCTGTGGCAACCACGGCGCGTGACACTCGATGAGCTTCCTTTGGGCACGCCTGCGCGGATCATTGCGGTTGATTGGGGCAAGCTCGTGCCTGAGGAGGCGGATCGCCTGCGCGCGCTGGGGCTTGAGGCGGGGGCCACGGTGCAGTTGGCTTATCGCGGGGTGTTGTGGACCCGCGATCCGCTCGCGGTCGAAGTCGGGCGGATGACAGTGGCGCTGCGCCGGGTGCATGGTCGGGCGATGCAGGTCGAAATGGTGGGCGCAACGCTTGCCCCGGTGGCATCATGACGCGGCACGCGGGCGTGGTCGCGCTGGTTGGCAACCCCAATGCCGGCAAAAGCGCGCTGTTCAACGCGCTGACCGGGGCGCGGCAAAAGATCGCCAATTATCCCGGCGTCACGGTTGAACGCAAAGCAGGGCGCATGATCCTGCCCAGCGGCGAACCAGTCGAACTGATCGATCTGCCGGGTACCTATGGCCTTGCCGCCACCAGCCCCGATGAAGATGTCACCCGCCGGGTCATCATGGGCGAACAGGCGGGGCAAGTGCAGCCCGATGTCCTGGTGATAGTGCTCGACGCGTCGAACCTTGAACAGCATCTGGTGCTGGCGCAGGAAGTGCTGGCGCTGGGCCGTCCGACAGTGGTGGCGCTGAACATGGTCGATCTGGCCGAACGCGACGGGCTGGTGCTCGATCCTGCGGCGCTGGCGGTTGAATTGGGCGCACCGGTGATTGCCACGGTCGCGGTGCGGCGGCGCGGATTGACCGATCTCGCAGCGGCCGTGGCGCAGGCGCGCGACGCTGCGGCATCGGCCCCGCCAAACCCGCGCCCGGTGCTGACGATGACCGAGCGGCGGCTGATGGCGCGCACGATGGCGCGCGGCGCGACACTGTCGGAAAGTTCGGTTCACCGGCTTCATGCCCGCATCGACCGCGTGCTGCTGCACCCATGGCTCGGGCCGCCGATCCTGTTTGCGCTGCTGTTCGTGGTGTTTCAGGCGGTGTTTACTTGGGCCAAACCAGTGCAGGACATGCTCGACGCGCTGTTCACTGCCGGTTCGGGCTGGTTGCGCAACACCCTCGCGCCATCGCTGGCGCGCGATCTCTTGACCGACGGGGTGATCGCCGGGGTCGGTTCGGTGGTGGTATTCCTGCCGCAGATTCTGGTGCTGTTCTTTTTCATACTGGTGATGGAAGCCACCGGTTATATGGCGCGCGCGGCGTTTTTGATGGACCGCATGATGGCGGGGGTGGGGCTGTCGGGGCGCAGTTTCATTCCGCTGCTGTCCAGCTTTGCCTGTGCGGTGCCGGGGATCATGGCGACCCGTTCGATCACCGATCCCAAAGATCGGCTGACCACGATCCTGATCGCGCCGATGATGACGTGTTCGGCGCGGCTGCCGGTCTATGCGGTGATTATCGCGGCGTTCATCCCGGCGCGGCAAGTGCTGCCCGGCGTCGGGTTGCAGGGGCTGGTGCTGCTGGCGCTTTACGGCATGGGCATCATCGGCGCGATGGGCGCCGCGCTGCTGCTGCGGCGCACGATCACGCGCGGTGCGGCATCGGGGTTCATTATGGAACTGCCCAAATACCAGTTGCCCACGGTCAAAGACCTTGCGCTCGGGTTGTGGCAGCGGGCGCTGATATTCCTCCGGCGCGCAGGCACGATGATCTTTGCGGTGGCTATCGTGCTGTGGCTGCTGCTCAATTTTCCGCGTGCCGCGCCGGGGAAGGATCAGGTTGATGCCTCGATTGCCGGGCATATTGCCAATGGTCTGGCCGTATTGGTGCAACCCATCGGGTTCAATCGCGATATCGCGCTGACGCTGATCCCGACGATGGCGGCGCGCGAAGTCGCGGTCAGCTCGCTTGCCACGACATATGCGGTGGCCAGCGACGATGATGCCGCACGCGCGGCGGGGCTTGGCGCGCAGCTGAAAACGCACTGGTCACTGGCCACAGCGCTGGCATTCCTGGCGTGGTTCGTGTTTGCGCCGCAATGCATGTCCACCATCGCGGTAACGCGGCGCGAAACCAACGGGTGGAAATGGCCGGCATTCATGCTCGGCTATTTGTTCGGGCTGGCTTATGTGTTTGCCGGTGCGGTCTACTGGATTGCGGTCGCCGCCGGTCTGGGATGAATTTTGCGTAAATTTGGCGTTGAAAAGCTGCCAGCGGGGCTGGGCGCGACCCGGTGGCATCGGCTAGCCTGCGCACCACATCAAACAGGGGCACGATTCGATGGCAGGCAGCGTCAACAAAGTCATTCTGGTTGGCAATCTGGGCGCTGATCCGGAAGTCCGCACATTTCAGAACGGCGGAAAAGTGTGCAATTTGCGCATCGCCACGTCTGAAACGTGGAAGGACCGCAACACCGGCGAACGCCAGGAACGCACCGACTGGCACACCGTGGCGATCTTTTCCGAAGGGCTGGTTGGCATTGCCGAACGTTATTTGCGCAAAGGATCAAAGGTTTATATCGAAGGCCAGTTGCGCACCCGCAAATGGCAGGATCAAAGCGGTGCGGATCGCTATGCCACCGAAGTGGTGCTGCAAGGCCTCGGCTCGGTACTGACAATGCTCGACGGCGCCCCCGGCAGCGGTGGCGGTGATCGGGCCCCCAGCGGTGGCGGGGATCGTGGCGGCGGTTATGGCGGCGGGCAGCGGTCGGGCGGGGCAAGCGGCGGCTATGGTGGCGGCAGCGGCGGCGCATCCGGCCCGCTCGGCGATGACCTGGATGACGACATCCCGTTCTGATCGCGATGGTTTATCCTTGCCAGTCCGGTAAACATGCTTGCGCCGTGCGAGGCGAAAGGCACGCTGAATTTGCAAGTCGAATCGGGTGAGGTGCAATATGCGTCATGCCCCATAAAAACGGGCATTATGACGGACAGCACGGTGCTGGTCCCCGAAACTGAAGCCGAATTCACAAAGCGCTGCTGCAAAATGGCCCAACCCAAGCCCGCCGCGTGCTCAATAAACGTCAATCCATGCAGCCCACAGCCCCGTTTCCGGGCCGAATTTCCCGCGGCGAAAAAGTCCTCACGCTACAGCGGAATGCGATTAGATTGAGTCGCATTCCGCTATAGAGTCTTTGTTTTCGCGTGATTTATTGCGAGCCGCAGGCCACCGAAGGTAAAAACCGGTTCCCACTTTTTACCTTCGGTGGCCTGCGGCTCGCATCACGCACTAATCATGTTCACTTGTCGAACGCTATCGGCGCGCTGCCGGTATCAGCAAACTGCGCAACCCTGTCGCGCAGCATCCGGGTCTGATTCGATCAGCAAAAGTCAAACTGTGCGGTCGCGCGCTTGGCATTCCCAATGCCATCAAAAATCGTAAGACCCCGGCGATTCAGGCTTGGCACCACGCCAAAATGCGCTAGATGGCTGTTTCCCGCGCGGATTTCCCGCGAAGGTGCCGGACGCATAGCTCAGTTGGCAGAGCAGCTGACTCTTAATCAGCGGGTCCTTGGTTCGAACCCAAGTGTGTCCACCATTTTTTTACAGCAAAAACAATATGTTATTCTATGCTCAAAACTGAAACAGCCAGTCATTGGCCAGCCAAGTGAGCGTATTTCTAGCCTCTAGGCGGCTCAGCAAGCGCTTCGTTTCTGTTGCAGGCAAAAACTGCGAACAACAGGTTGCGGACAACGGATTGGCGCCAAT
>CAINGT010000036.1 GCA_903848655.1 uncultured Sphingomonadales bacterium | reverse complement strand
CGGAGGGGGACAACCTTGCGGACCCGCACTTACGCGCAGCACAGTAGCTCCACCCCCTCCGTCAGCGCTATGCGCTGCCACCTCCCCCAAAGGTGGAGGAGCAAAGGGTCTTTCCGCCGGTTCGGAGCCTGATCTTACATGGGTCAATACCCCGCAGGCGGTGTCACCCCGTAATCGGCCCAGATCGTATCGACATCAGGGTGGTTGCTGCGCGCGCGGGACAAATCCGCCAGCGCGCGGTTGCGTTCGCCCAGCCGCGCCCAGGCAATGCCCCGGCCGTAGAGCGAGGCGACCAGATCGGGTGACTGGCGCAAGGCGGCGGAATAATCGGCGATGGCCCCTTTGGCATCGCCGCCGCGCAAGCGCACCAGCCCCCGGCTGTCGAGATAACCCGGAGTGTTCGCCGCCAGCGTGAGCGCCCGGTTGCAATCGGCCAGCGCGGTATCGAGCGCCAGATTGCGTGTCGCCTTGAACCAGCACACCAGATTGAACGCCTGCGGGTCGTCGGGATAGCGCGCGGTCGTGTCGCTCGCCAGTTTGAGCGCAGCGGCGTTTTCGCCGCGCTTGGCCATGAGGTCCAGCCGCAGCGCGGTCAACAGCAGCGGTGTGCCTTTCAGCCGTTCGATTTCGGCCACCGCGCTTGCCGCAAGGTCAAGCCGACCGGTCAGGATTGCCTGTTGCGCGCGCAGCGCAAACGCACTGACATTGCCGGGATCGCGCTTGAGTGCGGCGGCGATATCGGCCTCGCGCCCGGCGGCGTCGGTCAGGGGCAGCAATTCGGCGTGGGTCAAATAGTCGAGCGCAGTGGGGTCGTGTGCCAGCAGATAACCGGCATCGGCAAGCGCGCCAGCCTGATCGCCGGTCTCGCGCCGCACCGATAGCCGCAGCACACGCGTTCGGCGGTCCTCGGGGTTTTGAGCGAGTGCGGCATCGGCGGCATCAAGCGCTTCATCGCGCCGGCCCACCCCGGCGAGCGCAAAAGCGCGCAGCGCGCCGATCGGCATTGTTGGCACAATGGCCAGCGCTGCATCGAAATCAGCCAGTGCAAGTGCCGGATGCCCCAACGCAACGTGCGCGGTGCCCCGGCCAACCAGCGCGCCCGCGTCGCGCGGGTTGTCAGCAATGACCGGATCAAGCGCAGCGATTGCCCCTTTAAAGTCAAGCTTGCGCAGCAGCACGACACCGCGCGCCGCCAGCGCAAGTCTGCTCTTGCTGTCTGCGGCGAGCACTTTGTCCGCTTCGGCCAGTGCGCGGGCATCGTCTTTGCCCATCCGCGCCAGCGCCAGCGCCAGTACCGCGCGCGCGAATGGCTGCGCCGGATCGATCGTCAAGGCCGCATTTTCCGCGGCAATCGCCCCGGCATTGTCGAGCCGATCCAGCAAGACCGCGCCATTGTGCGCCTGCGCCTTGGCCAGCGCGGCGCGATCCGCAGCCAGCGCTGCAAGATCGGCAGTCGTGTGCAGGTAATCGTCAGGCAGGTGGATGAACACGCCTTCGCCCGCCAGTTCGGCCAGCGCGGATCGCACCACCTCTGCCTCTGACGCGGGCAATTCGGACCGCAGCGAGCGGCTGTCATTGTCCATCGTCACCACACCGTGGTCAATTTTGACAGTGCGGTGAAAGGCGTAAAGCCCGCCCACCGTGCGATCAACATCGCTGGCTTGCAGCGTGAACCCCTGGCCCGCCTGCCGTGGCAGGATCACCGTTTCGTGATTGGCCCACCATTCGGGATGGGAAAAGGCAAACGGCGCATCGGGGATCAATTCGCCTTCGCGCGTGGTGTCGATTTTCCATCCCACGCGCGCGCGATCCAATTCATACCAGCGCGACGTGCCGCCAAGGTACCAGTCCATCCGCGCGGTCCCGCGCATCGTGATCACGTAATCGCCGCTGGCGGCATCGCTGCGCGCGGCCACCGTTTCGGGCGTCACGAAATCATACAGCGAGCGCCAGCGCTGTTTCAGCTCGCGTTCGAGCGCGTCGGCCGACAGCCCGGCATAGCGCATCCGCGATTGCGCCCCGTCTTCGCCGCGAAAGCGCATTTCGCCGCTGGCTTTGGCCGGGGCTTCGATTCCCGCTGAAGCGTCGAGCGTCAGGCTGGTCAGGTTTTGCGGGCGGGATGGCACCGGCGCGGTCAGCGGGATCAATCCGCTCCCTGCCGCAGTCGCGGGCAGGCCAATGCCGTAATTGGGCATTTCCAGCCGGTCGAGCCGGGTATCGCCCTGGCGGGTGCCATCGAGCCAATAGCTGGTCCCGCCAATCTGCACCTCAACGATCACATGGTCGAACCCGCCCATTGTCGGCAAGCGGTGCGCGGTGGCATCGCCATATTCGGTATTGACCAATACTGGGCGCGCGCTGATCCCCAGCCCGTGCAGCAGCGCGATCAGCAGCGCGGTCTTGCCCTTGCAGTCGCCATAGCGGCGCGACCATGTCTGATCGGCGGGCGCGGGCACGTACCCGCCATCGTTGATACCGATGAACAGATAACGCACCTGGTCTTCGACCAGCGTCAGCGCGGCTTCGGCACGGCGCAAGGGATCGGGCGAGGCGGCGGCAATCCGCGCAATTTCCTTGTGCAGCGGGCTGTCGGGGGCGATCGTTTGCGCTTTGTCGAAAAGTCCCGCGAAAGTGCGCGACACGCTTGGCCAATCGGCAAATTCGCTGACATCGACCATGTTTACCAGACCAAAGCGCGTCGGTGCGCCCGATGGCGGGCGCTTCGTCATGATATTGCCGATATCCGCGATCAGTCCGGTCTGACCACCGCTGGCAAACTGTTTCGGTTCGACCACGCCGGGGCTCGCGCGCCATGCCACGTGGCGGTCGTTCGGCCAAGTCATGCGCAAGCGGTATCGCCCGTAAGCACGGCCATCTTCGGGACCATAAAGCCCTGCCGTGCGGCCACCCGTCGCCGGATCGCGCCGGACGATGGTATAAGCCAGATCGATAACATCACCCACGCGCACGTCTTCGGGTTGTTGCGATGCGGTCAATTCGCCATCGAGCGTGGCGTTTTCCAGGTTCTTTTCGCGCTGCACCACGCGCATTTGCGATCCATCGCCCAGCAGATCGATCACTTTGCCATCGCGCACAATCCGATAGCGATGCAGCGTCAGCGTTTCGAGGCTGGGATCCCAGTTCAGTTGCAGCGCGCCGGCATCAAGCCCTTGCGACGTGGCAAGCCGGTAGACCGAGGCGCGATAGCTGGCGACCCCGCCCGCGATCAGCCGCACTTGCTGATCGAGCAGCAGATTGACCACCGCAGCGCCCGCAGCTTTGTCGGGTGCGGCGGGAATCTCGGCGGGCAGCACCCAGTCGGGCGGCAGCGCCACCACCGGGCGCGCCTGTGCTTCCCCTGCGCGCGCGGGTGCGGCGATCAGTGCAAAGATGACAAACAGCAGCGCACGATTGCAGACCATGGTGAACGCCGGACCTTTCCCGAGGGGCAAACCGCAGCCTATCGCGCAACCCCCGCCTTCGTCCAGTGTCCGCGAATTCACGCCCCTGCGCGGATCGCATGATCCAGCGCCAGCGTGGCGAGCGGGCCGACGCGTTCGGACATTGCGATGGCATGGGCCGAGGCGGCGGTGCCGTCGATCACGCGGCGTTTGATGCCCTGGATGATCGCGGCGAGGCGAAACAGGTTATAGGCAAAGTACCAGTCGAGCTCAGGCAATCCGTCGCGCCCGGTCAGTGCGCAATAGCGCGCGGTCACGTCAGCGAGTTCGGGAATGCCAAGTGCCGCGCGGTCAAGGTCCATCACCCCTGATCGGCGTTCGTTGGGTTGCGCCCAGGCCATCGCGAAATAGGTGAAATCGGCGAGCGGATCGCCCAGCGTCGACAATTCCCAGTCGAGCACGGCGGCGACGCGCGGGGTATCGGGGGCAAATATCAGATTGTCGATGCGGTAATCGCCATGGACCACGCTGGTCCGAGTCTGTGCGGGCACACTGGCGGGCAGCCACGCGATCAGCCGCTCCATCGCGGGCATGACCTCGGTTTGCGACAGCCGGTATTGCCGCGTCCAGCGATCAACCTGCCGCGCGAAATAATTGCCCGGCTTGCCATAATCGCCCAGGCCGACGCTTGCCGGGTCAAGCGCGTGGAGCGCGGCCAGCGTATCGACCATGGCCAGATAGTGCGCGCGGCGGTCCGCCGGGGTCAGCCCCGGCATGGCCCCGTCCCACACCGTGCGCCCTGCCACACAGTCCATCACATAGAACCACGATCCCACCACGGCATCGTCGGTGCACAGCCCATATTGCCGCGCCACCGGAAATCCGGCGGGATAGAGCGCGGCCTGCACGCGATATTCGCGATCCACCGCGTGCGCCGATGGCAGCAGCTTGCCCAAGGGCTTGCGCCGCAACACATAAGCGCGCGCGGGCGTGTCGATCCGATAGGTCGGGTTCGATTGGCCGCCCTTGAACTTGGCCACGCTGAGCGGCCCGGCAAAGTCGGCGACATGGGTGCCGAACCACTGCTTCAGCCGCGCTTCATCCAGCCGGTCATCGCCTTGCGGCGCGGTCGTGCCGGTAAACGCCGCCTGCGCGTCAATCATGTGTCGAACACGATCACCGAACGCGCACTGCGGCCCGATTTCATCGTCGCGAACCCGGCATTGATCGCTTCAAGCGGGATACGTTCGGCGATGATCGCATCGAGATCGAGCAACCCGCGCAGATAAAAATCGACCAGCCGGGGCAGATCGACCGGAAAGCGGTTCATCCCCATCAGCGCGCCTTGCAGCTTTTTGCCCGACAGGAGTTCAAAGGCCGACAGGCTGACGTGTTCGGCCAGCGGCAGCATCCCGAGGATCGTCGCGGTGCCGCCCCGGCGCAGGCTGGCGACCGCCAGACGGGCCGATTGCGGCCTTCCGACCGCTTCAATCGCGTGATCGACCCCGCCTTTGGTCAGTTCGACGATCTGCTGCGCCGCATCAGGATCAGCGGTGTCGATCACATCGGTGGCCCCCAGCGTGATCGCCAGCGCGCGCTTTTCAGCGACGGGATCAGCGGCGATGATCCGCCCCGCCCCGGCGATTTTGGCCGCGTTGATCGTCGCCAGCCCGACCCCGCCGCAGCCGATCACCGCCAGTGTTTCGCCCGGCGTCAGCTTGCAGGCGTTGAACACCGCGCCAGCGCCCGTGGTGACCGCGCAACCGATCACTGCCGCGCGATCGAGCGGCATGTCGCGATTGATCGCCACACAGGCATGTTCGTGTACCAGCATCATTTCGGCAAATGCCGACAGATTGAGCATCTGGTTGACCAGCGCGCCATCGCGATCACGCGTCAGGCGCGGCGGCTGCCCGGGGGCGCGGCGCGTATCGCCGCCGAGGCACAGCGCCATCCGCCCGGTCACGCAAAATTCGCAATGTCCGCAAAATGCCGACAGACACGTCACGACATGATCGCCGGGTTTGACCGTGCGCACTTCGCTGCCAACTTGTTCCACCACGCCCGCCGCCTCGTGCCCCGCGACGCAGGGCATGGCATGGGGATAGCTGCCTTCGATGAAGTGCAGATCGGAATGGCACAGCCCGCAAGCAACGGTGCGGATCAGCACTTCGTGCGCGCCGGGTTTGGCGACCGACACGTGGTCGATCACCAGCGGGTGCCCGGCTTGTTCGAGAATCGCGGCTTTCATTGCGGTGCTCCGTGGCGGGCGAATTCGATACGCGCGATGGCGCGGTTGTGCACTTCGTCCGGCCCGTCCGCCAGCCGCAAAGTGCGCTGATGCGCATAAGCTTCGGCCAGCCCGAAATCGTCCGACACCCCGCCGCCGCCATGCGCCTGAATGGCATCGTCGATAATCCGCAAGGCCATATTCGGTGCCTGCACTTTAATCATCGCGATTTCGAGCGCGGCAGCCTTGTTGCCGACTTTGTCCATCATGTCCGCCGCTTTCAGACACAGCAGCCGGGTCATGTCGATGTCGATCCGCGCCGCCGCAATCCGCTGTTCCCACACCGATTGTTCGGACAGGCGTTTGCCGAACGCGACACGGCTTTGCAGGCGGGCCGCCATTTTGCCGAGCGCTTCTTCAGCGACGCCGATGGTGCGCATACAATGGTGGATGCGCCCCGGCCCGAGCCGCCCTTGCGCGATTTCAAACCCGCGTCCTTCGCCCAGCAGGATGTTTTCGACGGGAACGCGCACCGCGTTCAGCCGCACTTCCATATGTCCGTGCGGCGCATCGTCATAGCCGAACACCGGCAGATGGCGCATGATCTCCACCCCCGGCGCATCGGTCGGCACCAGGACCATCGACTGCTGGGCGTGGCGCGGCGCGGCAAAGTCGGTCTTGCCCATGACGATCAGCACTTTGCAGCGCGGATCGCCCAGCCCCGATGACCACCATTTGCGCCCGGTTATGACATAGTGATCGCCATCGCGGGCGATCGCGGTTTCGACATTGGTGGCATCGGATGAGGCGACTTGCGGTTCGGTCATCAAAAAGGCCGAACGGATCTGCCCGTTCATCAAGGGTGCCAGCCACGCATCTTTGTGCGCGCGCGTGCCATAGCGGTGCAGCACTTCCATATTGCCGGTATCGGGCGCTGAACAGTTGAACACTTCGCTCGCCCAGCCGATCCGCCCCATTTCTTCGGCGCAGAGCGCATACTCCAGATTTGTCAGCCCCGGCCCATCAAAGGCAAAGCTGTCGTCGATAGGGTGGTGCCCGCCATTGCGCGGCGGCATGAACAGATTCCACAGCCCCGCCGCTTTGGCGCGGGCCTTTTCCTGTTCGATCACCTGCAACACTTTCCACCGTTCGCCCGAGGCGCGTTCGGCAAGGTAGTCTCGGTGGCGCGGGCGCACATGCGTTGCGACGAAATCGCGGACCCGGTCGCGCCAGTAGACTTGGCGTTCGGTTGGATCGAAATCCATGGCGCGTGCTCCCATCCCGGTTGGCGATTGTGTTAACTCATCGGTTAAAAGCTTGTGTGCGATGCGGGCGATGAAATCAAGCGCGCCGGACGTTCATCACCGCTTGAAGCGCGGTGCGAACCGGTTTAACCTTTCGCTTAAGAACCAAAGCCCGAGAGGATGCTTCTATGCCGGAGCTGGCAGAATTCCGCGCGGAAATCCGTGTCTGGCTCGACGCCCATTGCCCGCCCGCGATGCGCCAGCCAGTGCAGGATGAAGCCGATTTGTGCTGGGGCGGGCGCAGATGGGTGTTCGCCAGCGACGATCAACGCCGCTGGTTCGACGTCTGCGTTGCCAAAGGCTATACCGTGCCCGATTGGCCCATCGCTTATGGCGGCGCGGGGTTCGATGCGGCGCAAGCCAAGGTCTGGCGCGAAGAATGCGCGCGGATCGGCGCGCGCCCGCCACTGTCGAGCTTTGGCATATGGATGCTTGGCCCCGCACTGCTGAAATTCGGCACCGAAGACCAGAAAGTGCATTATCTCGGACAAATTGCGCGCGGCGAAGTGCGTTGGTGCCAAGGCTATTCGGAGCCGGGGGCGGGGTCTGACCTCGTGTCATTGCAGACCTTTGGCGAAGATCGCGGCGATCACTGGCTGGTCAATGGCCAGAAGATCTGGACGAGCTATGCCGATCAGGCCGACTGGATTTTCTGTCTGGTGCGCACCGACAAAGCCGACCGCTATCACGGCATCAGCTTTCTGCTGTTCGACATGACCACGCCCGGCGTCACCACCCGGCCAATCCGGTTAATCAGCGGCAGCTCGCCGTTTTGCGAAACGTTTTTCGACGATGTGGTGGTGCCCAAACACCAGATTGTCGGCGCTGTGAACCGGGGCTGGGATGTCGCCAAATATCTGCTGGGGCATGAGCGTGAGATGATTTCGGGCGCGGGGGCGGGCGAGCGGCGCACCACCATTGGCGCAACGCTGGCGCGCGCGGGCGGCATCGCCAACCCGGTACAGCGCGCCGACCTTGCGCACTTCGATATCGACGCGCTGGCCTTTGCGGCGATGGGCGAAAAGTTTCTGGATGAGGCGCGGTCGGGCCGCGCGCATCCAGCGCAGCCCAATATGCTCAAATATGCCGGGACTGAACTGAACAAGCGGCGGCACGAATTGCTGATGGGCGCGGGCGGATCGGCCGCGCTCGAATGGGACAGTGCGGCAACGCGGGGCGGTGCGGCGGCGCGCGGCTGGCTGCGCACCAAAGCCAATTCCATCGAAGGCGGCACCAGCGAAGTGATGCTCAATGTCATCGCGCGCCGCATTCTTGACCTGCCGGGAGGGTAAAGCCAGTCATGCCGCTCTATCACACCGACGATCAGGCGCTGCTGGCGCAAACCGTAACCAGTTTTATCGCCGATCAGGGCGCGATAGCCCGCCAGTTGCGTGTCTGGCGCGACGGCGAACGCCCGACCGCGCATGACCCGGCGCTGTGGCGGCAATTTGCCGAATTGGGGCTGACCGGATTGCTGATTGCCGAAGCCGATGGCGGGCTGGGGCTGGGTCAGGTCGAAGCCGGCATCGTGCTGCGCGAAGTGGGCCGCAATCTCACGCCATCGCCGTTCCTGACTACATCGGTGATCGGCGTGACCGCGCTGGCAAGCGCATCGGACGATCTGCGCGCGCGCTATTTGCCGGGAATCATCGCAGGCGAAACCGTGCTGGCGCTGGCGCTCGATGAAAGCGCCAAACATGGCCCCGAAACCATCGCGATGGCGGCGGAGCGCGCGGGCAACGGCTTTCGCCTGAACGGATACAAGCCTTGCGTGATCAACGGGGCCGCCGCCGATGCGCTGATCGTGGTGGCGCGCACAGCGGGCAGCGCGGTGGACCGCGATGGCATCACGCTGTTTGCCGTGCCGCGCGACGCGCCGGGGATCAGCCACGATATGGTGCGGCTGGTCGATGGCAGCCTTGCCAGCCACGTGCGGTTTGATGGCGTCGAATGCGATGGCGGCGCGGTGATCGGTGATGTCGATGGCGGGCGCGCGGTGCTTGACCGGGTGCTGGCCGCCGGGCGGGTCGGCGCGGCGGCTGAATTGACCGGGGTGGGCAGCGGCGCATTTGCGCTGACCACCGCCTGGCTCAAGACCCGCCGCCAGTTTGGCCGCCTGATCGGTGAATTCCAAGCTTTGCAGCACCGCGCCGCGCATCTCTATGCCGAGCTGGAAATTGCCGATGCGGCGGTGCTGAAGGCGCAGCACTTGCTCGACGGCGGATCGGCTCAGGCCGAGGTGATGGTGGCAGTGGCCAAAGCCAAGTCGAGCCGCGCCACCGGGCTGGCGGTGCGCGAAGGGGTGCAGATGCACGGCGGCGTCGGCATGACCGATGCGTTCGACATCGGGCTCTATATGAAGCGCGACCGCGCGCTGGCCGAATTTCTGGGCGATGCCAGCTATCATGCCGACCGGCTGGCCACGCTGTCGGGCTATTGAAGGGACGTGTAATGGATTTTGGCAGCTTGTTCAGCCTGTCGGGGCGCGTGGCGCTGGTAACCGGCGGTTCGCGCGGGATCGGCGCGATGATCGCCGAAGGGTTTCTCGCCGCCGGGGCAGACCGCGTCTATATTACCGCGCGCAAGGCTGACGCGGTTGCCGCCACTGCCGCGCGGCTGGGTGAACGCTGCATCGCGCTGCCCGGCGATATTGCCACCAGCGCGGGGATCACTTCGCTTGTCGCTGACTTGGCCGCACGCGAGGCCCGGCTCGATATTCTGGTCAACAATGCCGGGGTCGCGTGGGGCGCGGAGTTTGCGGACTTTCCCGAGGCGGGCTGGGACAAAGTGATGAACCTGAACGTCAAGACGCCGTTTTTCCTGACGCAACGGCTGCTGCCGCTGCTCAAGGCCGGCGCGGTCGAACACCCGGCCAAAGTGATCAATATCGCCTCGATCGACGGGCTGCGGATCAATCCGTGGGAGACGTATTCGTATCAGGCGTCAAAGGCGGCGGTGGTCCACCTGACCCGGCGCATGGCGGCGCGGCTGATTCGCGACAATATCGTCGCCAGTTGCATCTGCCCTGGCGCGTTCCCGTCAGACATGAACAAGGCGGCCAAGCTGGCCCCCGACAAAGCCGCAGCGGAGATCCCGTCGCGCCGCGTCGGCAATCTTGAGGACATGGCGGGCGGGGCGATCTATCTCGCCAGCCGCGCAGGCGATTATGTCGTCGGCACCGCACTGCCGATTGACGGCGGCATCGTCAATGGCTGGATTCCCAGCGATTTCACCGATCCTTCGGGGCGATAGCGAACCTCTCAAGACGCCCCCCAAGGCAGCGCACCAGTTCCTCCCCCAGTGGGGGAGGAACGGGCTGGTCGCAGTGCGGTCGTTGACTGCTTTTTGGAGGAGCGCCATTTTGCTGCGCATCGACGTATACAGGGCCTCCTGAATCATACTTGCGTCAACGTGCGCACAAATTCGATCAGCCCGGTCTGGCGGGTGCGGCGTAGCCGTTCGGCGGCAAGGATTTGGCGGACTTTGGCGAAACAGCTTTCGACATCGTCGTTGACCACGACATAGTCATAGCCATCCCAGTGGCTGATTTCGGCTTGCGCGCGCGCCATGCGGGCATCGATTACATCGGCGGCGTCAGTGCCGCGCCCTTCGAGGCGGCGGCGCAGTTCGGTCAGGCTGGGCGGCAGGATGAACACGCGCACGACATCGGCGGCGGCTTGCTGGTGCAATTGCTGCGTACCCTGCCAGTCGATATCGAACAGCACATCGCCGCCCGCCTTCAGCGCCGCGCGGATATGCCCGCGCGGGGTGCCATAGCTGTTGCCGAACACGTGCGCCCATTCATAGAATTCGCCGTCCGCCACCATTTGCGCAAATATGTCCGCCGCGATGAAGTGATAATCGTGGCCATCGACTTCGCCGGGGCGCATCGGGCGGGTGGTGGCCGATACCGACATCGCCAGCCCCGGTTCTGCCGCCAGCAGCTTGCGCGCGATCGTGGTCTTGCCCGCGCCCGAAGGCGATGACAGGATGAACATCAGTCCGCGCCTGTGCAGCGTATCGGGGGTGGTGGTCGAATTCATAGGCCCTGATGCCAAGCTTCGACTGCCCGCGTCAAGCGTGCCGCCGTCATGCCGGGCCGGGTTCGTCGGGCTTTGCGGTCAGTGCAGCGCGCGCGCGGCGACGGTCGCGCAACGCTTGCGCCAGCAACGCGCCCCCGACCAGCAGCGCGCCCGGCACTGACCGGCGCGCAACTTCACCCAGCACGGTGCCGACCACCGTCTGCGTGAGAGTCTGACCGCGAATCACCCGACCTGTGGGTGCGGGCTTACCCCCCAGCAACCCGGTTTCGATCCCGCGCCGCACGAGGTCCTGCCCGGTGCGCACGGCAATATCGGTTAGAATGACCGCAGCCAGCGGTGCAGCTTCGCTGTCAGCCGGTGCGACGGGCGGAGCCGGTTTGCGCGAAAACAGACCCATTGCCACGGCGTCCCCGGTTTGCGCGCTATTTCTTGCGCCCGAAATCGATGGTCACGACATTCGATGCGTCATCCGGTTCGGCGGGGCTGTCGTTTTCGGCATCGTCGTGCGGCGCTTCGGCCAGATCTTCGGCGGTCTGGAATTGCAGTCCGAAATCGACCGAAGGATCGACAAAGGCGGTGATCGCGCTGAACGGCACGATCAGCGTGCTTGGCACCTGGCTGAAGGACAGGCCGACAGTAAAGCTTGAGGCACCGACTTTCAGATCCCAGAACTTGTTCTGCAAGACGATGGTCATCTCGTCGGGAAAGCGTTCTTTCAGCCGCACAGGGATGATCACGCCGGGCGCGGTGGTCTTGAACGTGATATAGAAATGGTGGTTGCCCGGCAGCACTCCGCCGCCCGCCTCGACTTGGCCGAGCACGCTGCCCACGACCGCGCGCAGCGCTTCCTGCACGATTTCGTCATAAGGGATCAGGCTGTCAGGGGATTGAGTCATCACTAGCGGAAATGACGCGCCAGCGCGCACCGGTCAAGCACCGATTGTCAGGCCCGCGATGGGGCCGGGTCCGGCACCAGCCGGGTCAGCCCGCCCATATAGGGTGCGAGCACGGGCGGGACTTCGACCGAGCCATCCGCCTGCTGCCAGTTTTCCAGCACCGCGACCAGCGTGCGCCCCACCGCCAGCCCCGATCCGTTGAGCGTGTGGACGAATTCGGTGCCTTTGCCACCATCGGGGCGATAGCGCGCATTCATCCGGCGCGCCTGAAAATCACCGCAGTTCGAACACGACGATATTTCGCGATAGGCGTGTTGCCCCGGCAGCCACACTTCCAGATCATACGTCTTGCGCGCGGTGAACCCCATATCGCCGCTGCACAGCAACATTGTGCGATAAGGCAAGTTCAGCGCTTCGAGCACGCTTTGCGCACACTTGACCATGCGCTGGTGTTCCGCGTCCGAATCCTGCGGCCGGGTGATTGACACCAGTTCGACTTTTTCAAACTGGTGCTGGCGGATAAACCCGCGCGTGTCGCGCCCGGCGGCCCCCGCTTCGGAGCGGAAACACGGTGTCAGCGCGGTCAGGCGCTGCGGCAGCGCGGCTTCGGGCAGGATCGATTCGCGCACCGAATTGGTCAGGCTGACTTCAGCCGTGGGGATCAGCCAGCGGCCATCGGTGGTGCGGAACAAGTCATCGGCGAATTTGGGTAATTGTCCGGTGCCGAATGCCGCTTCATCGCGCACCAGCAGCGGGGTGATGCATTCGGTATAACCATTCACGCCGGTCTGCTGATCGAGCATGAATTGGCCGAGCGCGCGATGCAGCCGCGCCATGCCGCCACGCAAGAATGTAAACCGCGCGCCCGACAATGCCGCCCCGGTGGCAAAGTCCAGCCCCAGCGGCGGGCCGAGATCGGCATGATCGCGCGGGCTGAAATCAAAACTGCGCAGCGTGCCCCAGCGCATGACTTCGACATTGGCGGCTTCATCGGCCCCATCGGGCACGTCATCGGCGGGGATTTGCGGCACAGCGGCGAGCGCGGTGTTGAGGTCGGCGCTGGCGCGGCGCTCTGCGTCTTCCAGCGCGGGCAGCGTGTCTTTGAACGCTGCGACTTCGGCCTTGAGCGCCGCCGCCGTGGCATGATCGCCTGCGCCGATGGCTTTGCCAATGGCTTTTGAGGCGTCGTTACGGCGCGCTTGCGCGTCTTGCGCGCGGGTCGCGCTGTCGCGCCGCGCGCTGTCGAGCCACAGGATCGTGGCGGCAGTGGCGGGCAGGCCGCGCCGGGCGAGCCCCGCGTCAAAGGCGGCGGGATCCTGACGGATCAATCGAATATCATGCATGATGCGCAGCTTATGCCCGCGCGGGCCACGGCTTTCAACCATTCGCGCAACCACGCCTGCGATAGGTGCTTGACGGATGCGCGCGGATACGGCTCGGCTGCGGCGGATGGCCTATTCTTCCCGATGGATGTCTGGCGGTGTGCGGTTGCGGCGCTGGCTGCGCGAAAGCGAGGCGGCCTTCATCGTGCTGGCGGTGATTGTCGGCGGTGCCGCCGGGCTGACCACGCTGGCACAAGGCTGGCTGGCGCATGGTATTCAGCGGCTGTTTTACGGCTTGACGATTACCCGATTGAGCGCGCTGGCCTCGATTGACCAGCCGTGGCGGCTGCTGGCTTTGCCACTGGGTGGCGCAGTGCTGGTCCTGCTGGGCCGGCTGGCGGCGCGGCGGGCCCGTGCGCCGGTTGACGTGGTAGAGGCCAATGCCCTGCATGGCGGGCGCATCCCGGCGGGCGATACTGCGGTGATCGCGGCGCAGACGGTCTTGTCAAACGGTTGCGGGGCCTCGGTCGGGCTGGAAGCGACTTATGCCCAGATGGGGGGCGGAATTGCCTCGCTGCTCGGTCAGCGGCTGAACTTGCGCCGCGCCGATTTGCGCACGCTGGTCGGCGCGGGCGCGGGCGCGGCGGTGGGCGCAGCGTTTGGCGCGCCGCTGGCGGGGGCGTTTTACGCGTTCGAGATCGTGATCGGCACGTATGGCATTGGCGCGGTTGCTCCGGTGATCGCCGCCTCGCTGGCCGGGACGCTGGTCATGCGCGGGCTGCATGGCGAACCCTATGTTGAGGCGGTGACGATCAACCACGCGCGCACGATCCTTGACTATGGCGCGGCAGTGCTGCTGGGGCTGGGCTGTGCGGTGCTGGGGATCGTGCTGATGCGGCTGGTCACCGGGGCCGAACGCATGATTCAGGCGATCACGCGGGGCAGTGTGTGGCGGCCGGTGCTGGGCGGCTTTCTGCTGATGCCGATTGCGTGGCTGTCACCACAAGCGCTGTCGGCAGGGCACGGCGCGCTGCACCTCGATCTGATAACGCACCCGCCGGTGCAGTTTCTGCTGGCGATTCTGGCGCTCAAGATCGCCGCGTCGGTGCTGTCGCTGGCGAGCGGGTTTCGCGGCGGGCTGTTTTTCGCGTCGCTGTTCATCGGTTCGCTGGCGGGTCAGGCTTTTGCCCAGACGCTTAATCTGGCGGGGCTGGGGGTAGTGTTCGATCCGACCGATTTTGCACTGGTGGGCATGGCCGCGCTGTGTGTTGCAGTGATCGGCGGGCCGATGACGCTGGCTTTGCTGACGCTGGAAATCACCCGCGATTTCGCGCTGATGGGGGTGGTGATGACCGCTGCGCTGATTGCCAGCGCGGTCACGCGCGAGGCTTTTGGCTATTCGTTTTCAACCTGGCGGCTGCATGTGCGCGGGTCGGATATTCGCTCGCCGCGCGATATCGGCTGGATGCTGACGCTGACTGCGGCGCGGCTTATGCGGCGCGATTTCGTGGCGGTGTCCGATGGCATGACGGTGGGCGCGTTCCGCGCAGCGGTGCCGCTGGGTTCTGCCAGCAAAGCGATCCTGACCGATGCGAGCGGGGCCTATCGCGGCCTTATTGCGACTGCGGTGGCGCATGGCGCAAAGCTCGATCCAGCTGTCAGGCTGGCCAGCCTGGCGCGTCTGACCGATGTCAGCCTCGATCCCGATTGCGGCATAAAGCCGATCCTTGCACTGTTTGACGAAGCGGGTGCCGATGAACTCGCGGTGGTCGATCCAGCCGGCCAAGTGCTTGGCGTATTGAGCGAAAACTACGCACGGCGGCGCTATCTTGAACACGTCGAAGCAGCGCAGCAGCGGCTATTCAGCTAAACCGTCACCATCAGCGCATCGAGCGCGATTACCCCTTGGCCTGACGGATAGAGCATCACCGGGTTGAGATCGAGTTCGGCGAGGCGCGGTTCGCTGGCGAGCAGCCGCGCCACTGTGATAATCAGGTCCGCCAGCGCCGGCACGTCGAGCGCGGGCGCGCCGCGCCAACCAGCCAGCAGCGCGGCGCTTTGCAGCTTGCCCAGTTCGGCCACGACTTCGCCGTGGGTCATGTCGGGGGTAAACAGCCGGACATCGTGGAGCACTTCGGCAGTCACCCCGCCAAATCCGGCCAGCACCACTGCGCCCCATTCGGGATCGTTGCGCCCGCCGACGATCATTTCAATCCCGCGCTCGCCCATCGCCTCGATCAGCACCCCGTCGAGCGTGATTGCCGCATCATAGGCCGCGACGCTCGCAAACATCCGGTCCCACGCCGAACGGACCGCCGCCGCATCGGCCAGATCGAGAATTACTCCGCCCGCATCGCTCTTGTGGCTCAGCGCCGCGCTCTGCGCCTTCATGGCCACCGGATAGCCCAGCGCCGCTGCGGCCGACTCCGCACTTGCCGCATCGCTGGCAAATGTCGCGCGGGGAAACGCGATGCCGATGGGGCCAAGCAGCGCTTTGGCGCGGTATTCTGGGATTGCCCCGGAAAAGTCGGCCAGTGCGGGCAAAGCCAAAGGCGCGATCACCGGCGGTTCGTCCGGCCCCTGATCCTGCCCCAGCCGCGCCAGCGCGGTCAGCGCGCGTTCAGGGCTGGGAAACCACGGCACGCCGTGATCGCGCAAGGCGGTGATATAGGGATCGGGCATCCGCGCGCCTTCGTCCAGCCCGGCAAAGATCAGCGGCTTGGTCAGCGTGCGGCCTGCGAGCGCGGCAAGGATCGCGGGCACTTTGATCGCGGCGGTGGTCGGATCGGACTGGATGATCGCCGCGACAACCGCGCCAACGCGGTCATCATCGAGCAGCGCGTTCACCACATCGGTATAGAGCGAGGGCTGGCTGAGCCCTTGCGCGGTCAAATCGAGCGGATTGCTGACCGGCACGAACGGCGGCAGCGCCGCGCGCAACGCGGGGGCATTGTCATTGTTCAGTGCGGTCAGCGGCAGCCCGATGCGTTCCGCCTGATCGAGCGCGAGCGCCTTGAACGCACCCGATTCGCCCAAGATCGCCACATCCCGGTGCACGAGCGCGGCGCAGCGCACCAGCAATTCAGCCAGATCGCCCAATTCCTGCAATGTTTCGGCAAAGACCACCCCGGCGCGCGCGACTTTGGCGCGCATCACCGGATAATCCCCCGCCATCGCCCCGGTATGCGTGGCGGCAGAGGCGCGCGCCGCGCTCGACGTGCCGGGATGAAGCAGCACCACGGGCTTGCCTGCCGCGCGCGCTCGGCGTGCGGCGGCGATAAACCGCGCGGGCTGGCGGAAACTTTCGACGATCATGGCGATGACATGCGTGGCGGGATCATCGATCAGCCATTCGACATAGTCTTCGACCCCGCTGACCGCCTCGTTGCCGGTCGAGATCGAATAGCTGGTCGGCACAGCGCGCGCGCTCAGCACGGTGCCCAAGACCGCCGCCATCGCGCCCGATTGCGACACCACCCCCACCGCGCGCCGCCCGGCGGGGGCCTCGCAAAAGGCTTCGACAAATGTCAGCGGAATGCGATCAACATGGTTGACAAGGCCAAGGCAGTTCGGCCCTTCGATCACCATGCCCGCGCCGCGCGCGATGCGCGCCAGCTCGGCCTGTTCGGCAAGGCCCGCAGGGCCATCTTCGGCAAACCCGGCGGAAAACACGATGGCCGCGCCCACGCTGCGCGTCGCCAGCGCGCGCACGGTATCTAGCACCGCCGCACGCGGGATCGCCAGCACCGCGACATCGACCCCCATGGGCAAGTCATCGACGCTCGCCAGACAGGCGCGCGCGCCGATCCGGTCGCGCTTTGGGTTGATCGGATAGATCGTGCCGCCATAGCCAGCCCGGTCGAGATTGGCGATCAGCGTCGCGCCGAGCGCGCCCGGCTTGTCGCTGGCCCCCACCACCGCGACTGACTGCGGGCGCAGCAGCCGCGCCAGCGATCCGCGCGCCAGCGGCGCTGTGCCAGTGGTCATCATGCGTCAGCCTTGGACTTTGCTGGCATCGAACGTGCCCAATCCGGGCTTGAACGACTTGTCATCGAGGAACTGTTTGGTCGCTTCGCGCCGCGCGGCCACCCCGCCAAAGCTGTGCAGCGCTTCTTGCGCGCGGATCAGATAGTCTTGCGCATTGTCATACGTCATTTCGGTCATGCGGCGGATCGCCCACTTGGTCGCGCGCAAGGCATTGCCGTCTTTCTTGAGCAGCGCCTCGGCGATTTCCAGCACGCGCGCGTGCAAGCGTTCACCGGGCACGGCTTCGGTAATCAGGCCCTGTTCGGCGGCCTGAATGGCGGTCAGGTTTTCGCCCATCATCGCGTGGTACAGCGCCTTGCGCAGCGGCATCAGATCGACCGCGACTTTCGACGCGCCGCCGCCGGGCAGGATACCCCAGTTGATTTCCGACAACCCGAATTGCGCCTCATGCGCCGCAACCGCGATATCGCACGCAAACAGCGGGCCATAGCCACCGCCAAAGCACCAGCCGTTGACCATCGCGATGGTCGGCTTTTCATACCAGCGCAACCGGTCCCACCACGAATAGGCTTCACGCTGGGCTTTGCGCACCGCACCCAGCCCTTGCGCTTCGGTTTCGCGGAAATATTCGCGCAAATCCATCCCCGCCGACCAGGCATCGCCTTCGCCGCTCAGCACCAGCACCCCGACATCGTCGCGGAATTCCAGATCTTCGAGCACCTGCTTCATCCGCCGGTTGAGCTTGGGGCTCATGCAATTGCGCTTTTCCGGGCGGTTGAATTTGACCCAGGCAATGCGGTTTTCGACCGTAAAGGCTACCGTGTCGTGTTCGCTGCGCTCGCTCATCGGGTGGTCTTTCGTCAGGTTGCGTTTATGCTATGATGGATAACACGCATAATGTTATTGTCAATAACCATCCGCCATGCGGATTGACGGGATCACCGCCGATGTCCGATCTCTTGCGCCACCGTCCAGGCTATGCCTTGCGCCGCGCCGCCAATGCGATGATGGCCGATCTGGCGGGGCGGCTGGCGCTGATCGACTTGCGCATTGCCGAAGCATCGGTGCTGTTGCTGGTCGCTGATCGCGCCGATGCCACCGCCAGCGACATCGGTCGTACGCTCGATATTCAGCGTGCCAATATGGTGCCGCTGCTCACCCGGCTTGAAGCGGCGGGGCTGATCGAGCGCCGCCCGCTCGACGGCAAATCGCAAGCCGTACTGCTGACCCCATCGGGCCGTGCGCGCCGCGCCGAGGCCGATGCGATCACCACCGCATTCGAGGCGGACCTGCTGGCGCGAATCGCGCCCGAACATCGCGATCATCTGGTTCCCGCGCTCGATCGACTGTGGTCGCACCCCTGACCAGCGCGTTTACGGCAGCCCTGCCGCAACAGTAGACATCGCGCGCCAGATAGCCCACAGAACGCGGGTCATGAGCCGCAATACTTTCGGACACGTGTTCCGCTTTACCACTTGGGGGGAAAGCCATGGGCCTGCGCTCGGCGCGGTGGTCGATGGCTGTCCGCCCGGCCTGACGCTGACCGAGGCGGTGATCCAGCCGTGGCTCGATGCACGCCGCCCAGGCCAGTCGCGCTTTACCACCCAGCGGCAGGAACCCGATGCGGTGCGAATCCTGTCGGGCACATTCGAAGGCCGCACCACCGGCACGCCGATCAGCCTGATAATCGACAACGTGGATCAACGGTCAAAAGACTATTCGGATGTCGCGCGCGCCTATCGCCCCGGCCATGCCGATTATGCCTATGATGCCAAATACGGGTTTCGCGATTATCGCGGCGGCGGACGATCATCGGCGCGCGAAACGGCGGCGCGCGTGGCAGCAGGCGCGGTGGCGCGGCTGGTGATTCCCGAAGTCGCGATCATCGCTTATGTCAGCGCCATCGGCGGCGATGCCATCGATCCCGCGCGGTTCGATGTCGCCGAAATTGAACGCAATCCGTTCTTCTGCCCCGATGCCGATGCCGCCGCGCGCTGGGAAGCGCAAATCGATGCCGCGCGGCTGGCCGGATCATCGCTCGGCGCGGTGGTCGAATGTGTCGCCAGCGGGGTGCCGCCGGGCTGGGGCGCGCCGCTTTATGCCAAACTCGATGCCGAACTGGCGCTGGCGATGATGGGGATCAACGCGGTCAAAGGTGTGGAAATCGGCGATGGCTTTGCCGCCGCAGCCAATAGCGGCGAAGCCAATGCCGATCCGATGCGCCCCGGTACCGATGGCAAGCCGGTGTTCACCGCCAACCATGCGGGCGGGATCGCGGGGGGGATTTCGACCGGCCAGCCGGTAGTGGTGCGCGTGGCGTTCAAGCCGACATCGTCGATCCTGACCGCGCAGCCGACGATCACCCGAGATGGCGAAGCGACCGAACTGTTCACCAAAGGCCGCCACGACCCTTGCGTGGGGATTCGCGGGGTGCCGGTGGTAGCGGCGATGATGGCTGCGGTGCTGGCCGATCACAAATTGCTGCATCGCGCGCAATGCGGCTGACTTGGTACATCCTGATCGGGTTGGTCGCCGGGATCGCGCTCGGCGCAGCGCTTCATGCGGCCTATCCGGCTGACAGCCCGACCTTGGCGGCAATCGCCGATACGCTCAAGCTGCTGCCCGAAGTGTTCTTGCGGCTTATCAAGATGATCATCGCCCCGCTGATTTTGGGCACGCTCGTCACCGGGATCGCGGCAATGGGTGACAGCACCGCATTGGGGCGGATCGGCGGGCGCGCGCTCGGCTGGTTCATCTGCGCCAGCCTGACGTCAATCGGGCTTGGGCTGGTTCTGGTCAATCTGTTTCAGCCGGGGCACGGGTTGCACTTCGTCGCGCAAGCGCCAGTTACCGCGCTGGCGACAAGCGAATTCACCTTCCGCCACTTTGTCCTCGAAGTCGTGCCGGTCAGCGTGATCGACGCCATGGCGCAGAACAATGTGCTGCAAATTCTGGTGTTTGCGTTGTTTTCCGGGGTGGCGCTGTCCGCCTTGGGGGAAAGCGCCGCGCCACTGGTACGCGGGGCAGAGGCGCTGGTGGCGATGATGCTGACAATGACCGGCTATGTCATGCGCGCCGCGCCGCTGGCGGTGTTTGGCGCGCTGGCGGCGGTGATCGCCACGCGGGGCTTGGGCATCCTGCTGACATATGGCGCGTTTGTCCTGGAATTCTATGGCGGGCTGGCGCTGTTCTGGCTGCTGCTGTTTGGTGTCGCCAGTGCGTTCCTTGGGCGGCGCGCCTTTTTGCTGGCTCGCTATATCCGCGAACCGCTGCTGCTGGCGTTTGCCACCGCCAGCTCCGAATCGGCGTTACCCCGGCTGTTTGCCGCACTCGACCGGTTTGGTGTGCCGCGCCGCATTTCAGGCTTCGTGCTGCCGCTGGGCTATTCGTTCAACCTTGACGGGTCGATGATGTACACCAGCTTTGCCACGCTGTTCATCGCCCAAGCCTACAACATCCCGCTGTCGGCGGGGCAGCAAGTGGCGATGCTGCTGACATTGATGATTACGTCCAAAGGCATCGCCGGGGTGCCACGCGCCAGTCTGGTGGTGATCGCCGCCACGCTTACCCAGTTCGGCCTGCCGGTCGAAGGGATTGCGCTGCTGCTGGGGGTCGATACGTTCCTCGATATGGGCCGAACGGCGACGAATGTCGTCGGCAATGCGGTGGCAACGACGGTTATCACCCATTGGGAAGGGATGCTGCAACCCCCGCTCGACCCCGACGCGACGCTCGTCACCGCACCGCACGATACGCCCGAACACGGGCGGCGCGGGTTGCATTTGTAACCCTCCGCCTCAGCGCGGCGACAAACTTATCCCGCCACTTTGTCCTTGAACCGGCACAGATCAGTGACCGGGCAGCGCCAGCATTCGGGTTTGCGCGCTTTGCAGACATAGCGGCCATGCAGGATCAGCCAGTGGTGCGCGCCGACGCGGAATGGGGCGGGGACGCGCTTGTCCAGACCCCGTTCCACCGCCACCACGGTCTTGCCGGGGGCAAGGCCGGTGCGGTTGCCCACGCGGAAAATGTGCGTATCAACAGCAAACGTTTCGGCCCCGAACGCGCAATTGAGCACGACATTGGCGGTCTTGCGCCCAACGCCAGGCAGCGCGGTTAAGGCGTCGCGGTTGTTCGGCACTTCGCCGCCATGATCGCGGATCAAAGCTTGCGACAGCGCGATCACATTCTTTGCTTTGGTGTTGAACAGGCCAATGGTCTTGATATGCGCCTTTAGCCCGTCTTCACCGAGCGCGACCATGTCCGCCGGGGTGTGCACGGTCTGAAACAGCGCGCGCGTCGCCTTGTTCACGCCGACATCGGTCGATTGCGCCGATAGCGTTACCGCCACCAGCAACTGATAAGTATTGCCATAGGCCAATTCGGTCTGCGGCGCGGGATCGGCTTCGGCCAGCCGCCGAAAGAATTCGAAAATCTGCGCGCGGTTCACAGATCGAGCACGTGCGGCATCGTATAGCGCCCCGGCGCGCGGCCCAGCAGCCATTCGCCCGCGCGCACCGCGCCGCGTGCAAAGATCGCGCGGTTTTCCGCCACGTGTGCCAGCGTGAGTCGTTCGTTGTCGGCCAGGAAATGCACCGCATGATCGCCCGCGACGGTGCCGCCGCGCAAGCTGGCAAAGCCGATAGTGCCCGGATCGCGCGCGCCGGTCACACCATCGCGCGCGCGCAATTCGATATCGCGCAAGGCTTCTCCGCGCCCGCTTGCCGCCGCTTCACCCAGCAGCAGCGCGGTGCCCGATGGCGCGTCGATCTTGTTGCGATGGTGCGTTTCAACGATTTCGATATCCCATTCGGGGCCAAGCCGTTGCGCCGCTTCGCGCACCAGATGCGCCAGCAGGGTAACGCCCAAGCTGGTATTGCCGGTTTGCAGCACCGGGATCGACACCGCGGCCGCATCGATCAGCCAGTGGTGGCGCTCTTCCAGCCCGGTGGTGCCGACCAGCAGCGGCACCCCGGCAGCAATCGCCGCCTCACAATTGGCTTCGAGCGCGGCTGGCGCGGAAAAATCGATCAGGACATCGCTCGCCAGCGCCAGCGCCGCCGGATCACCGCCCTGATCGATCCCGCCCGACTGGACGTGCCCCGCATCGGCAATCGCCGCCGCCAAGGCTTGCCCCATCCGGCCCGCGCTGCCGATGATCCCGATTCTGGCCATGGTATTACACCAGCCGCGCTTGTTTGACCGCTGCGGCGATGAAATCGCGGAACAGCGGGTGCGGATCGAGCGGGCGGCTTTTGAGTTCGGGATGGAATTGTACGCCGACAAACCACGGATGATCGGGCCGCTCGACGATTTCGGGCAGCAGGCCATCGGGCGACATGCCCGAAAACACCAGCCCGCCTGCCTCCAGCCGGTCGCGATAGGCGGCATTGACTTCATAGCGGTGGCGGTGGCGTTCGCTGATCGTGGTGGCACCATAAATCGCGGCGACCCGGCTATTGCCCGACAAGTGCGCGCGATAGGCACCCAGCCGCATCGTGCCGCCCAGATCGCCGCCTTCAGCGCGGGTTTGCAGCCCTTCGGCGGTCATCCATTCGGTGATGATGCCCACGACTGGTTCCACGCTTGGGCTGAATTCGGTCGATCCGGCAGCCGCGATTCCGGCGGTGTTGCGCGCCGCTTCGATACACGCCATCTGCATTCCGAGACAAATGCCGAAAAACGGCACGCCGCGTTCGCGCGCAAAGCGGACCGAGGCGATCTTGCCCTCGGTCCCGCGCTCGCCAAACCCGCCGGGCACCAGAATCGCGTGCAGCGGTTCGAGTGCGGCGGCAATCGCGGCATTGTCCTGTTCAAACACTTCGGCATCGAGCCAACGGATATGCACTTTGACCCGGTTGGCGAGCCCGCCGTGCAGCAGCGCTTCGTTCAACGACTTGTAGGCATCGGGCAGGCCGACATATTTGCCGACCACGCCGATGGTCACTTCGCCTTCGGGATGGTGAAAGCGCTCGTCAATATCGCTCCAGCGCGCGAGGTCCGGTTCGGGCGCGGTCAAGCCGAAATGGCGCAGCACTTCGTTGTCGAGCCCTTCGGCATGATATTGCAGCGGTACCGAATAGATGCTGCTGGCATCGAGCGCGGGGATCACCGCCGATTTGCGCACATTGCAAAACAGCGCGATTTTGGCGCGTTCGCCGTCGGGCAAAGGCTTTTCGCAGCGGCACAGCAGGATATTGGGCTGAATTCCCAACCCGGTCAGTTCGCGCACCGAATGCTGGGTCGGCTTGGTCTTCAATTCGCCCGCCGCCGCGATATAGGGCACGAGCGTTACGTGGACAAAGCACGACAGTTCGCGGCCCAGTTCGTTGTGCAACTGGCGCAGCGCCTCGATAAACGGCAAGCCTTCGATATCGCCGACCGTGCCACCGATTTCGCACAGCACGAAATCGAGATCATCGGTTTCGGCTTGGGCGAATTGCTTGATCGCATCGGTCACGTGCGGGATGACTTGCACCGTCGCGCCGAGATAATCGCCGCGCCGTTCGCGCGCGATAATATCGCGATAGATCCGGCCCGAAGTAATATTGTCGGCCTGGCGCGCCGAAACGCCGGTAAAGCGTTCATAGTGGCCAAGATCGAGATCGGTTTCTGCCCCATCGTCGGTCACGAACACTTCGCCGTGCTGATAGGGGCTCATCGTGCCGGGATCGACATTGAGATAGGGGTCGAACTTGCGGATGCGCACGCGAAACCCGCGCGCCTGCAACAAGGCGGCAAGGCTTGCCGCCATGAGCCCTTTGCCAAGCGAGGAAACCACGCCGCCGGTAATGAAAATGAACCGCGCCATGGGAAGAGGACCTTACCGGCTTTGGGTAGCAGCGCGCAAGCCGCCCCCGGGGAAATTATGCCCGGCAATCCACAGGCATGTCTTATACCTCACGCAGCCAAGCGCTGCATGATGGGCGCGGCACACGTCATGGCGCGACGATGTTACTGCTTTGCGGCACCTTTCAGCGGATCAGCCGGTGCCGGCTTGGCAGGCGCAGGATTGGGCGACGGGTTTGGAACCGCGCCCCCAGATAACGGATCGGGCTGAACCGGTGCCGGACGCGCCAGCGAGGTATCAATTTTGCGCGTGCCGCTGGCACTGACTGCCAATGCTGCCAGCACGATAGACAAGCCGACGAACAGCGTCGCCAGCACACTGGTTGCGCGCGTCATGAAATCGGCCGCGCCGCGCGCCGACATGAACCCTGCCGGGCCGCTGCCCACGCCCAGCCCGCCGCCTTCGGATTTCTGCATAAGAATGACGGTAACCAGCAGCGCGGCGATGATCGCCTGCACGATGGTAAGAAACACGAACAACGACATCGCACCCTGCCTGACATTTGCTATTGCGGCGACTTAGGCGCGCATCGCCCCCGGCGCAACCCCGGCGCGCGCAATCACCCCGCGCTCGCCGCCGCGATGATCGGCCCGAACGCTTCGGCTGTCAGGCTGGCCCCGCCGACGAGCGCGCCACCGACACCGGGCGCGGACAGCAGCGCGGCGGCGTTGTCACCGGTGACCGATCCGCCATAGAGCACGGTAATCCGGGCAGCGGCATCGCCAAACCGCGCGTCCAGCCGCGCGCGGATCGCTGCATGCATCGCCACGACATCGCCGACTTCGGCGACGCGCCCGGTGCCGATGGCCCAGACCGGCTCATAAGCGACGGCCAGCCGCCCCAGTGCCGCCGCTTCGCACGCGGCCTCACCCTGTGGCAGCGACCCTTCGATTTGCGCCTCAACCACCGCAGTTGCCTGCCCGGCGTCGCGCTGGTCCAGCGTTTCACCCACACAGACGATCACGCCAAGCCCGGCGGTCAGTGCCGCCTGTGCTTTGGCCAGCACGCCGGCATCGGTTTCCCCGTGATCGCGGCGGCGTTCGCTATGCCCGACGATCACGAAATCGGCACCGATATCGGCCAGCAGCGCGGCGGACACGTCGCCGGTATGCGGGCCTTTGGCCGCCGCATGGCAATCCTGCCCGCCCACGCCGATCGCCGATACTTCATCGCGCAACAGTGCGATCAGCGGAAACGGCGGGGCCAGCGACACTGCGACATCTTTGTAGCGCGCGGCGACGCGGTCGATGGCGCGCGCCTCGACCAGCATGGCGCGGCTGCCATTCATCTTCCAGTTGCCGACAATGGTGGGGCGCTGCGCCATGATGTCTGCCTGTCTTGAAGGTGTTGCCGGTAACTCCTTTGCCGCTAGCAAACCCTTGGTCCGATGCAAAACACGCGACGCGGGCTTTTCCACCGATAACCCGGCGTGCGCTCACGCCACAATTCGCGGCTTGGCGAACCGCGCGCCAGCCATTAAGGCGGCGCGTCTTTCCCCTCGTAACGAAGGGCTGTCATGCTCGCGTTTCTTCGTGCTGTTATTGGTTCCCGCTTTGGCGCCGCGTTCGGGCTGGTCTTTCTGGTCCTGATCGTCGTGGCCTTCGCCGGGGCGGACTTGGGCGGAATGGGGACGGGCAATCTGTTCAACCACGACAGCGTGGCCAGCGTCGGCGCAACCGCGATCTCCAGCACCGAAGTCGAAAAGACCGTGCGGACCGCGTTTGACAGCGAACGCCAGCGCAGTCCGACTTTGACGATGAAGGATTTTCTGGCGCAGGGCGTGGTCGATGAAGTGGTAACCGGGCTGATCGACCGCGCCGCGACATGGGAATGGGGTCATAAACACGGGTTTGGCGTCAGCGATCGGCTGATCGACAGCGAAATCGCCAAATTGCCGGCGTTTCAAGGCCCCGATGGCAAGTTCAGCCAGGAAGCTTACACGCAATTGCTCAAGTCTCGCGGCCTGTCGGACAAGCTGGTGCGCGATGACATTGCCAAAGGGCTGATGACCCGGCTGGTGTTTGCTGGCACTGGCGAAGGCGCGGTGATGCCGCTCGGTCTCGGCATGACATATGCCGCGCTGGAAAAGGAATTGCGGCAGGGCAATCTGCTGTTTCTGCCATCGGCGGCATTTGCGCCCAAAACACTGCCCACCGATCATCAGATCGGCGCATTCTACAGGGCCAATGTGGCACGCTATAACCGCGCAGAGCGGCGCACGGTGCGCTATGCGGTGATCGATGACGCTGTTCTGAAAACCGTGTTCGTGCCCGGCGAAGCCGATATCCGCAAACGTTATCATGCCGATGCAGCGCTTTATGCCCCACGCGAAACGCGTTCGATCACGCAAGTCATCCTGCCGACCGAATCTGCCGCCAAAGCCTTTGCCGCCGAACTGGGTGCAGGCAAAGCCATCGCCGCCGCCGCCATTGCCAAAGGCCTTGCCCCATCCAGCTTTGCCGACAAGACACGCGACCAGATCGCCACCGACAGCGGACGTGCGGTGGCCGACGCAGTGTTTGCGGCCAAAGCGGGCGGCGTCACCGCTCCGGCCAAAGGCACATTGGGATGGATCGTCGCGCGGGTCGATGCCGTTCGCAACAACCCCGGCAAGACATTCGAGCAAGCGCGCGCAGCCATCGCCACCGCGCTGACCGCCGAACGGCGCAAGGCCGCGCTGACCGACTTTGCCACGCAGATCGGCGAAAAAGTCGAAGCCGGTGCCAGCCTGCCCGATGTTGCCAAAGCATTCGGCCTGACCGTTATCACCACTGGCGCGGTTATCGCCGATGGCACGGAGCCGGGCCAGCCCGCAGCCAAACCGGCAACCGATCTGCAACCTTTGCTGGCGACCGCATTCGGCATGGAACGCGAAGGCCAGCCGCAGATCGCGGCACTGCCCGGCGGCGCGCGATTTGCGCTGTTCGATGTCGGCACGATCACGGCCGCCACGCCCGCGCCGCTTGCCGAAGTCAAAGCGCAAGTCGCCAGCGACTGGATGCGCCAACAGGGGGCTGCTGCCGCCGGGGCAGCAGCCGACAAGATTCTGGCCGCGCTCACTGCCAAAACGCCGCTTGCCACCGCTGTGCATGAATTGGGGGTGGCGCTGCCGCCGGTCAATCCGCTGGCCTATACCCGCGAACAAGTGGCGCAGATGAAAGACCGTGTCCCCGCGCCGGTCGCACAGATGTTTGCGATGCGCCTGGGAACCGCGCACAAGCTGGCCGCGCCCAACCAGGCGGGCTGGGTGGTGGTGACGCTCGATACGATCACGCCGGGCAGCGTTGCGCCCAACGATCCGACGCTTGCAGCAGCTTCCAGCACGCTCGGCAAAGTGCTGGCGCGCGAATATGAACAGCAGTTGCGAACCGCGATTGCGCGTGAAATCGGGTCAAAGCGCAACGCAGCCGCAATCCGCACTTTGGGCGCGTCGCTGTCGGGCGCGCAATGACGTCTGCCGCCACGACGGCCCCCGACAATGCGGCAGCGGCGCTGGGCGCGCTGGCGCAAGGGCGTCCGGCGCTGGTGTGGCGACGCCTGATTGCCGACACCGAAACCCCGGTCGGCGCGGCACTCAAACTGATGCGCAGCGGGCGCGGCGATTTCCTGCTCGAATCGGTGCAAGGTGGCGAAGTGCGCGGGCGTTACAGCTTGCTCGGCCTCGCGCCCGATCTGGTGTTTCGCGCGCACGGCTCCGGTGCCGAAGTGAACCGCGCTTGGGCCACCGATCCCGATGCATTCGTGCCGCTGCCGGGTACCAGCCTCGATGCCTTGCGCCGCTTGGTCGATGACTGCCGGATCGATGTGCCAGCCGGGCTGCCGCCGGTGCTGGCCTGTCTGGTCGGCTATTTCGGCTATGAAACCATTGGCTTGGTGGAAAAACTGCCGCGTGCGCCAGACAGCGCGCTGGCTTTGCCCGACATGCTGTTCGTGCGCCCGACGGTGCTGCTGGTGTTTGACCGGTTGAGCGATGAATTGGTTGCGGTATCGCCGGTCTGGCCATCGTCGGGCGCGCCAGCACGCGCGGTTGAGGCGGCGGGGGATCGCCTTGATGCCGCGCTGGCGGCGCTGGCGGGCCCGCTGCCCGCCGAACCGTGCCTGACCGATCCGGTCGATCCCGTGCGCACCCCGGTGCTGCCGCCCGAACGCTATGGCGCGATGGTGGCGCGGGCAAAGGACTATATCGAAGCGGGCGATATCTTTCAGGTGGTGCTGGCGCAGCGCTTTACCGCGCCGTTCGCGCTGCCGCCAGCGGCGCTCTATCGCGCGTTGCGGCGGATCAATCCTTCGCCGTTTCTCTATTTCCTTGATCTGCCCGGCTTTGCGCTGATCGGATCGAGCCCTGAAATCCTTGTGCGGATCCGCGATGGCGAAGTGACGATCCGGCCCATCGCGGGTACCCGCCCACGCGGCGCGACGCCGGATGAAGACCGCGCCAATGCCGCCAGCCTGCTGAACGATCCCAAAGAACGCGCCGAACACCTGATGCTGCTCGATCTCGGGCGCAACGATGTCGGGCGCGTGGCGCAAGCGGGCACCGTGCGCGTGACCGAAAGCTATACCGTCGAACGCTACAGCCATGTCATGCACATCGTGTCGAACGTGGTCGGGCAGCTTGACACCGCGCGCGCCACATCGGTCGATGCGCTGTTCGCGGGGTTTCCCGCAGGCACCGTCAGCGGCGCACCCAAAGTGCGCGCGTGCGAAATCATCGCCGAACTCGAAAGCGAAACGCGCGGTGCCTATGCCGGCGGGGTGGGCTATTTCGCCCCCGATGGCTCGGTCGATTCGTGCATCGTGCTGCGCACCGCCGTGCTCAAGGACGGGGTGATGCACGTTCAGGCAGGCGCGGGCATCGTTGCCGACAGCGACCCGGCCTACGAACAGCGCGAATGCGAAGCCAAAGCCGGCGCCCTGTTCGCCGCCGCGCGTGAGGCGATCCGGGTGGCAAGCGATACAAAGTTCGGGCAATAGCGCACCATGATCCTCGTCATCGACAATTACGACAGCTTTACTTGGAACCTTGTCCATTATCTGATGGAACTGGGGGCCGAGGTCGAAGTGGTGCGCAACGATGCACTGTCGGCGGCGCAGGCCGTGGCCTCGGGCGCGCAAGGGTTTCTGCTCTCGCCGGGGCCGTGTACGCCCAACGAAGCGGGGATCAGCCTCGATCTGGTCGGCGCGGCGGCGGATGCCGGGCTGCCTTTGCTGGGAGTATGTCTTGGCCATCAGGCCATCGGGCAGTATTTTGGCGGCACCGTGGCGCGCGGCGGGCTGATGCATGGCAAGACCAGCGCGGTTGCTCACGATGGCAGCGGGGTGTTTCGCGACATTCCCTCGCCGTTCACCGCCACGCGCTATCATTCGCTGATCGTGACCGATATTCCCGACGTGCTGCACATCAACGCGCGGTCGGATGATGGCCATGTCATGGGCTTTCGCCATGCGAACACGCCGATTCACGGGGTGCAGTTCCACCCCGAATCGATTGCCACCGAACATGGCCATGCGCTGATCGCCAATTTTCTGAACATTTGCGGGATCACCCCGCGCCGCCTGACGGCATGACCGCGCTGACCGAGGCGCAAGCAGATGCCACCTTTGGCGCGATGCTCGATGGTGCGATGGACGATGATGCGATTGCCGCATTCCTGATCGCGCTGGCGGATCGCGGCGAAAGCGCTGCCGAAATCGCGGGTGCGGCACGCGCGATGCGCGCGCGGATGATCCGCGTGACCGCGCCACCGGGGGCTATCGATGTCTGCGGCACGGGCGGCGACGGGCATCATACGCTCAATGTCTCGACCGCGGTCAGTCTGGTGGTGGCTGCGTGCGGCGTACCTGTGGCCAAGCACGGCAACCGCGCCGCCAGTTCGCGCGCGGGGGCAGCCGATACGCTCGAAGCGCTGGGGCTGAACCTTGATCGCGCGGGTGCGCTGGCCGAAGCGACCCTGCACGATCTGGGCATCGGATTTCTGTTTGCCGCAACGCATCACCCGGCGATGGCGCGGATCATGCCGATCCGCCGCCGCATCGGCCGCCGAACGGTGTTCAATCTGATTGGCCCGCTCGCCAATCCGGCGGGGGTTACGCGCCAACTGGTCGGGATTGCCCGGCCCGGCGATGTGCCGATCTATGCCGAGGCGCTGCGGCGGCTGGGTACCGAGCGCGCGCTGGTAGTTTCGGGCGATGAAGGGCTGGATGAATTGAGTCTGGCCGGGGGCAATGTGCTTGCTGACGTTGCACGCGGCACGGTTAGCGCGGCGCGCATCGTGGCGGCGGATGCCGGGCTGGATACCGCACCGCTCAGCGCAATCCGGGGCGGCGATGCGGCGTACAATGCTGCCGCGCTGCGCCGCGTCTTGCTGGGCGAGGCCGGGGCCTATCGCGATGCAGTGCTGTTCAACGCCGCCGCCGCGCTGATGGTTGCCGGGCACGTGACCGACTGGCACAGCGGGGTTGAAGAAGCCGCCGAAACACTCGACAAAGGCCTCGCCATAGCCCTGCTCGATTGCTGGATCGCGGCGCTCGCGTAAATGGACCCGTTATGACTGACACCCTCGCCGAAATCTGCGCCACCAAACGCGGCGAAGTCGCCGCGCGCCAAGCGGCGATCAGCGCCTCTGCACTGGCCGAACAGGCCGCCCAGCAGACCGCGCCGCGCGGGTTCGAAGCCGCGCTGCGCGCCCGCGCCGCGACCGGTTTTGCGCTGATCGCCGAAATCAAACGCGCCAGCCCGTCCAAAGGCCTGATTCGCGCCGATTTCCACCCTGCCGATCATGCCCGCGCCTATCAGGCGGGCGGCGCGGCCTGTCTGTCGGTGCTGACCGATGCGCCTTATTTTCAAGGGCACGAAGACTATCTGATCGCGGCGCGCGCGGCGTGCGATCTGCCGGTAATCCGCAAGGATTTCATGATCGATCCGTGGCAATGCGCCGAAGCACGCGCAATGGGTGCGGATGCGATCCTGATCATCGTTGCCGCATTAAGCGATTCGCAAATGGCCGAGATCGAGGCCGCCGCGCGCGAATCGGGAATGGACGTGCTGGTCGAAGTGCATGACGAGGCCGAAATGGCGCGCGCCCACATGCTGCAATCGCGGCTGATCGGGATCAACAACCGCGATCTCAAAGCCTTTGTCACCGATCTGGCAACGACCGAACGGCTGGCCCCGCTCGCCCCCCCGGCCGCGCTGCTGATCGCCGAAAGCGGGATCAACAGCCACGATGACTGCCTGCGTCTGTTCGCCACCGGTGCGCGCGCGTTCCTTGTCGGCGAAAGCCTGATGCGTCAGGCCGATGTCGAATCCGCCACCCGCCACCTGTTGACCGGCGGCGCGTAGTCAGAGTTGGTCGTTCAGTGCCAAAAGTCTTTTTTCCAATCGTTATCTGCCAAAAACCGGCCCCCACTTGTTTGCACGATGCTCCTACCCTGTGACAAAGGATGCCATGTGTCATGTTCGATGTTCCAATCTGGGTTGATGTCATTGCCGCGCTGGTGGCGTTCGCGGTGTTTTGCCGGGTGTCGGGGATGGTCCGCTATGTCGGCAACAACCGCGTGGCGATTGTCGAAAAGCTGTGGAGCGGATCGGGCTCGGTCGAAGGCGGACTGATCGCGCTCAACCACGAAGCCGGGTATCAGCCCGAAGTCTTGCGCGGCGGTTTCCATTTCTTCTTTCCGTTTCAGTACCGGCTCCATGCCGAACCGCTGGTGACGATTCCCCAAGGCCAGATCGGCTATGTGTTCGCGCGCGATGGTGTGCCGCTTGAACCGACTCAGACGCTTGCCAGCAATGCCAAGACCGCAGATTTCCTCGATGTACGCGCGTTTCTGACGCAAGGCGGGCAAAAAGGGCCGCAACGCGCGATCTTGCGCGAAGGGACATTTGCGCTCAATCTCGCGCAATTCGTCGTAATCAGCCGCGATCAGATCCATGGCCTGATGCTCGAACGCAGCGATGCGCAAGTGTTTGACCAGATGGGCGCGCTGATCGCCGCGCGCGGCGGGTTTGACGCAGTGGTCATCAAAGACGCCAACGACCAAATCGGCGTGGTAACCGTCCACGATGGCCCGGCCTTGAGCGCCGACCAGATTATCGCGCCCGAAGTCGGGATCGATCAGGCCCATGCGGCAACGTTTCACAATTCATTTCAAGACCCGGAAAAGTTCATCGCCGCAGGCGGGCGGCGCGGGCGGCAGTTGCAGGTGCTGGTCGAAGGCAGCTATTATCTCAATCGGCTGTTCGCGACGGTCGAAATGGTGGCCAAAACGGTGATCGAGGTTGGCCATGTCGGCGTGGTGGTCAGCTATAACGGGGCCGATACCGCCGACACGTCGGGCGAAGACTATCGCCACGGTGAACTGGTCGCGCGCGGATCGCGCGGGGTATGGTCAGACCCGCTGCTGCCCGGAAAATACGCGTTCAATACTTATGCGGGCAAGATCCTGATCGTGCCCACCACCAATTTTATCCTGAAATGGCAGCAGTCGGCGGTTGGTTCGCACGGCTTTGACGAAAACCTGACCGAAGTTTCGCTTATCACGCGCGATGCGTTTGAACCGATGCTGCCGCTGTCGGTGGTGGTGCATATCGATTATCGCAAGGCACCGCTGGTGGTGCAGCGGTTTGGCGATATCAAGAAACTGGTCGAACAGACGCTCGACCCAATGGTTTCGGCCTATTTCAAGAATGTCGCGCAAAAACGCACGCTGATCGAGCTGTTGCAGGAACGCGCCGATATCCAGCAATTGGCGGGTGAACAGATGCGCACGCGCTTTGCTGCCTATAACCTCGAATTGCAGGAAGTGCTGATCGGCACCCCGCGCCCGTCAAGCACCGACGATCACCAGATCGAAAAAGTGCTCGACCAGTTGCGCGCGCGCCAGATCGCCGAAGAACGCGTGGCAACGTATGAAAAGCAGCGCGTCGCGTCCGAAAGCGAAAAGGCGCTGCGCGAGGCCGAAGCACGCGCGACTCAACAAACCCAGATCACCAATTCCGAACTGTCGATCACCGTGCGCGAAAACGAGGGCAAAGCCGCGCTCAAGCTGGCGATGCAACAGGCCGACCAGACCCGCGCGCTTGCCAGCGCAGAGGCGGACAAGACGCGCATCATCGGCGAAGGCGAAGCCGCGCGGATGGTCGCTCTCGCCGGGGCCGATGCCGAGCGCATCACCCGCACCGGCATGGCCACCGCCGAAACCATCGCCCGCCAGGTCGAAGCCAGCGGCGGCGCGCGCTATCAATTGACTCGTCAGGTGATCGAACGCTTGGCGCAAGCGCTCGAAACCTCGGGCGTCGATGTCGTTCCCCGCATCCAGATCAGCGGCAGTGGCGAGACCGGCGCAAACCCGCTGTCCGGCCTGATCGCGCTGCTGCTGTCGGAAAAGGGCGAGGCCTTGCTGGCGGGTGAGCGCGACGAAAAGGATGCTTCGCGCTGATGCTCCACCCTTTTTCGCGCAAAACACGCTGCGGTCCACGCGGAGTCCCCATGGGGCTTGCACCTCCCTGGGTGTAAAGCGAGGCTTGGCGCTCGTCGTTTCGAGGATTATCATGGCGCGTAAGCTGCACCCATCGCTTGCCGGACACGTCGGCGACTGGCTCAGGACCGAGATTGTTGAACCGCATGGTATCAGCGTTTCGGCGCTGGCACGTCACTTTGGGGTTTCCCGCCAAGCCATGAGCACGCTGCTCAACGGTCGCTCTAATCTTTCTGCGGATATGGCCATTCGCTTTGAAAAGGCCTTTGGGGTCAAGGCCGATACTTTGCTGCGTATGCAGACCTCTTATGACTTGGCCAAGGCCCGCGCGCAAGAAACTGATGTTGTGGTAACGGCTTTAAATTTTGCTGCGTAACACAATCCGGTAGGGGCGCTGGATAGAAAAACCATGATTACTGTATAATCAAGGCCTCAGCGTACCCTTGAACTTTGCCACGCCTCGCATGACCGGCGCACAGATGCCAAGACAGATCGAGGCCGTGAGAACGTCCGTGATCGCAATGCTTGTGCGGGCGGCGCTGGTTCATTCCCACTCGATCGTGCCGGGCGGTTTCGAGGTGAAATCGTACACCACGCGGTTGATGCCTTTGACTTCGTTAACGATGCGCGTGGCGACGCGGGCGAGGAACGCGGGGTCGAAGGGGTAGATGTCGGCGGTCATGCCGTCGGTCGAAGTCACGGCGCGCAGCGCGCAGACCGAATCGTAGGTGCGGAAATCGCCCATCACGCCCACGGTGCGCACCGGCAGCAGCACGGCGAACGCTTGCCAGATCGCATCATAAAGCCCGGCCTTGCGGATTTCGTCGAGATAGACCGCATCGGCCTTGCGCAAGATGTCGCAGCGTTCGGCGGTGACTTCGCCGGGGATGCGGATGGCGAGGCCGGGGCCGGGGAAGGGGTGGCGACCGACGAAAATGTCGGGCAGGCCGAGTTCGCGGCCAAGCGCGCGCACTTCGTCCTTGAACAATTCGCGCAACGGTTCAACCAGCGCCATGTTCATGCGAGCGGGCAAGCCGCCGACATTGTGGTGGCTCTTGATCGTGACCGATGGCCCGCCGGTGAACGACACGCTTTCGATCACATCGGGATAGAGCGTGCCTTGGGCTAGGAAATCGGCCCCGCCAATCGCGCGCGCTTCGTGTTCAAACACGTCGATGAAAGTCTTGCCGATGAATTTGCGCTTGGCTTCGGGGTCGGTCACCCCGGCCAGCCCGCCCAGAAACCGCGCCGAAGCATCGTGGTGGACCAGCGGTATATTGTAATGGTTGCGGAACAGCGACACGACTTGCTCTGCCTCGCCCAGCCGCATCAGCCCGTGATCGACGAACACGCACGTCAGTTGATCGCCGATGGCTTCGTGGATCAAGACCGCCGCGACCGCCGAATCGACCCCGCCCGACAGCCCGCAGATCACCCGCGCGCTGCCGACTTGGGCGCGGATTTCGGCGATCTTGGTCTTGCGGAATTCGGCCATTGTCCAATCGCCGCGCGCGCCGCAGACATGGCGCACGAAATTGGCGATCAATTTGCCGCCATCGGGGGTGTGAACCACTTCGGGGTGGAACTGCGTGCCGTAATAGCTGCGCGCTTCATCGGCGATCACCGCGAACGGCGCGCCGTCGGACACCGCGACAATGCGGAAACCGGGGGCAAATTCGGTGACTTTGTCGCCGTGGCTCATCCACACCTGATGGCGTTCGCCCACTTGCCACAGCCCGTCGAACAGCGCGCATGGCTCGGTCACGGTCAGAAAGGCGCGGCCGAATTCGCCCGCATCGCCCGGTTCGACCCGCCCGCCCAACTGTTCGCTCATCACTTGCTGGCCATAGCAAATGCCCAGAATCGGCAGTCCGCTGTCGAACAGCACTTGCGGCGCGCGCGGCGATCCGGGGGCAGGGGCGCTGGCGGGCGATCCCGACAGGATGATCCCGGTGGGGCGCATCCGGTGAAACGCGGCTTCGGCCTGGGTATAGGGCGCGATTTCGGAATAGACCCCGGCCTCGCGCACGCGGCGCGCGATCAACTGGGTAACCTGACTGCCGAAATCGACGATCAGGATGGATTCGGACGGGGTGATGCTCATGACCGGCGGATAGAGAGCCGGGTCGGGGCTGTCCAGCCTTGGCCCCCCGCTCGCGCAGGTTTTGCAATTTTGGCCGAGCCGCGCGATAGGCGCTGGGTGATCCGCACCCGCTTTGCCCCCAGCCCAAACGGCCCGCTGCATCTGGGCCATGCTTATGCCGCGATCATCGCGCATGACCGCGCGCGCGCTGACGGTGGCGAAATGCTGTTGCGGATCGAGGATATCGATGGTGCGCGCGACCGACCGGCGTTGGCCGAACACTTTCGCGCCGATCTGGCGTGGCTGGGCTTGCACTGGCGCGAAGTGCCCGCACAATCAACGCGGATTGCGCGCTATCGTGAAGCATTTGACGCGCTGATGGCACGGGGGCTGGTTTACCCTTGCGCCTGTACCCGCGCCGAAGTGGCGCGCGCGGCGGTGCTGAGCGGCCCCGATGGCCCGATCTATCCGCGCACCTGTCGGCATAAATCGGTGCCGACCGACGCAGACGTCGTATGGCGTCTGGACAGCCAAGCCGCCCACGCATTGACCGGGCCGCTGACATGGACCGATGAAGGGCGCGGGCCGCAAGCGGTGCGCCCCGAAACATTTGGTGATGTCGTGGTGTGGCGCAAGGATGCCCCGGCCAGCTATCATCTGGCGGTAACGCTCGACGATGCTGCTGACGGGGTCAGCGTGGTGACACGCGGGGTCGATCTGTTTGCCGCCAGCGCGGTGCACCGCCTGTTGCAAGCCTTGCTCGGCTTGCCCGAACCGCTGTGGCATCACCATCCCGTGCTGGTCGAGCGCGACGGGCGCAAACTGGCCAAGCGGCGCGGCGCACCCGCGCTGGCGGATCGGCGGCGCGCGGGCGAGAATGGTGCCGCGCTGGCAGCGCAATTGCGCGCGGCCCTCTTTGACACTGGCATTTCGCTGTCGGACGCCTTAAGTCTCGCTTCATGATATATTTTCTTGTCCCCGTTCTGCTCGTCCTGATGGGCTTGGTCGTCGTGTCGATGGTGCGGGGTATCAGCGCCTTTCTGCAAACCACCCGCGCCGGGCTTGAACGCGGCGATGAAGGCGTGCGCGACATGCAACTGTTGCAGAACAAAATGATGTTCAACCGCATCAAGTATCAGGGTCTGGCGATTGCGGTGGTGGCGATCCTGCTCGCGGTGGGCGGCGGCGCACACAAGTAACACGCGCAAGGGTTTAACGTGGTCAAGCTCAACAAGATTTACACGCGCACGGGTGATGACGGCACCACGGGCTTGGTAGATGGCTCGCGCCGCGCCAAGCACGATCCGCGCATGGCGGCAATCGGCGAAGTCGATGAACTCAACAGCGCGCTCGGGCTGGCCGCGCTGGCGGTAGAGCCATCGATCAACGCCGAACTGGTGCGCATTCAGAACGACTTGTTCGATTTGGGGGCGGATCTGGCAACGCCTGCAGGCGCGTTCGACACCTCTGATTTCACTCCCAGCGCCATGGTCTTGCGCGTGATCGCCGCACAAGTCGATTGGCTGGAAACGGCGATTGACCGGCACAACGCCGCCTTGCCCGCGCTCACCAGCTTTATCCTGCCGGGCGGCAGCGAAGCGGCGGCGCGCGTCCATCTCGCCCGCGCGATTGCGCGCCGGGCCGAACGCGCGATTACCGCGCTGGCGGCGGCAGAACGCGTCAATCCGGCGGCGCTGGGCTATGTCAACCGCTTGTCGGACTATCTGTTCGTGCTGGCACGCGCCATCAATGCCGGGGCCGATCCGCTGTGGGTGCCGGGCGCATCGCGCGGATAACAAGGACGTAAGCCATGGACACAGTCGGGGTGATCGGTGCGGGCCAGATGGGCGCGGGGATTGCCCAAGTCGTCGCCCAAGCGGGGATCACCGTGCTGCTGTGCGATATCGATAGCGCGCAGGCCCATGCGGCCAAAGCGCGCATCGCCAAAGCGCTGGCGCGGCTGGTGGACAAAGCCAAGCTGACCACCGATGCCGCACAGGCCGCCATCGCGCTGATCCACCCGGTGGCCGATTATGCGCCCATGGCCGAAGCCGATCTGATTATCGAAGCGGCGACCGAGCGCGAAGCAATCAAGGCGGGGATTTTCGCCGCCGCCGGTGCGGTGCTCGCCCCCGGCGCGATTCTCGCGTCGAACACCAGTTCGATTCCGATCACGCGCATGGCGGCGGGAACGGTTGATCCCGCGCGGTTTGTCGGGGTGCATTTTTTCAACCCGGTGCCGGTGATGCAACTGGTCGAAGTGATCCCCGGGCTTGCCACGTCGCCCGCCACGGTGGCGGCAGTGCGCGCCTTTGTCACCGACCGGCTGGGCAAACAGGTGGTGCTGTCGCAAGACGAGCCGGGCTTTATCGTCAATCGCATCCTGTTGCCGATGCTGAACGAGGCCTGCTTTGTGCTGGGCAGCGGCACCGCCAGCATTGCGGATATCGACGTGGCGATGAAGCTGGGGCTGAACCATCCGATGGGGCCATTCGAACTGGCCGATTTCATCGGGCTGGATACGTGTCTCGACATTGTGCGGGTGCTGTTTGGCACCACGGGTGACAGCAAATATCGCCCCGCACCGCTGCTGGTCAAATATGTCGAAGCAGGCTGGCTGGGCCGCAAGACCGGGCGCGGGTTTTATGACTATCGCGGCGAGGTTCCCGTACCGACGCGCTGACCCGGTCGAGAGGACGCGGGGTCGCGATCGAACCGGTAAGCGCTTATCCGCCCGCAGCCGGGGTCAGCCGCAACAGTCGGGCGCTGCCGGGGACGATGGCAACGCCGTGGCTGCCGGGTGCCGATGACGGCGTGAATTGGGCAGAGGGCAAGTAGATCGTGCCATCGGCGGGATTGATGGCGGCGGTTCGCGCGCCACTGCCCGACAGGATCGCGGGTTCCGCGTGCAGCGCTTTGTCCGCGCCCACGCTGAACACGCTGATCGAACCGCTTTTGCCGCAAGGGATCAGCACGCGCTGGCGCGGCTGGTCATAGATCGCGGCATCGGGACCAAGCCCGATTGGCATCAACGCAATCAGCTTGCGCGCGGCCACATCGACCACAGCGGCTTTGCCATTGGCACACGCGCTGATGGTCGCACCGAGTTCGGGAACATATGCGATACCGGTTGGCGCGCTGCATCCGGGCAGGGCAATCGTTCCTTGCGCGCTGGCCTGCGCCACGTCGACGAGGGCAATTTCGCCCGCATCTTCGTTGTTGATGGCCAGCAGTGTCGGGCTGACCATGGCCCCGGCTTCGAGACCGGGCTTGAGTGTTATGGTGGCGATCACGCGCGCCGCTGCCGGATCGATTTTTGCGACGGTCCCGGCTTTGGCATTCATCACCAGCACAGTGCCCGAGTCTGGGTCGAACAGCGCGAAATCGGGGTCCTGATCGACCGCAATCGCGGCGGTCTGGTGCCCGTCAGCGGTGTCAATCAACCGCACGGTGTTATCCTGCCCGCTCGTCACCACCAGCACATCACCGCCCGGCAAGGCAAAGGCGGCATGGCCATGCGCGATAGCACCAATCGAGCGCACCCGGTCGGGATGGGCCGGATCGACCACCGAGACGGTATCGCTGCGCGCGATATAGACCAGACGCTTTGCCGGGTCGAAGCTGGCATAATCCCATCGCCCATCGGGCAGAACAATGGGCGCGCCCACGATATAAGCCGGGGCGGCTGCACACGTCCCCGCCGCCAGCAAGAACGCGAGCGCCGGGGCGATCAGACGGGCTGCTATGGTCATTGACTGGTCCTTGGTAACGAGGGTTGCTGGCACGGGCGATTACCCTTCCAGTTCGACATCCCAATAGAGCCAGTCGCGCCAGCTTTCGTGCAGATGATTGGGGGGGAAGGCGCGGCCTTTGTCCTGCAATTGCCACGTGGTCGGGCGGATCGGTTCCTCGATCAGCCGCATATGCGCCTGGGCTGGGGTGCGTCCGCCTTTTTTCATGTTGCACGGCGCGCACGCAGCGGCGACATTTTCCCACGTGGTGCGCCCGCCTAGCCGACGCGGCACGACATGGTCGAACGTCAGGTGGTCATGACCGCCGCAATATTGGCACATGAAGCGGTCGCGCAAGAACAAGTTGAACCGGGTAAACGCCGGAAATTCGCTGGGCCGCACATATTGCCGCAGCGCGATCACCGAAGGGATGCGCATATCGAGCGACGCACTATGCACTTCGCGGTCATAGCTTGCGATAATATCGACGCGTTCCAAAAACACCGCCTTGATCGCGGTCTGCCACGGCCACAGGCTGAGCGGATAATAGCTGAGCGGGGTATAATCTGCGTTCAGCACCAGCGCGGGGCAATTCGACAAGTGGCGGCTGCTGCCATGGCCGGAAAATCCGGCATCGGCGACATAACGGGCAATATTGAACCGGTCGGCGCTATCGCCGTCATGGGGCCTGGCTGCCGCCGCCCGATCTATCAGCGCCTTGTGAAGCATACTCCGGTCCGGCCTATTGCCAAGGGTGCCCCGTTGGTCCCGCGCTGAAATCTGTGAATGATCTGCATGACGGCTTGATGACGCATGGCACCAACCACCACAGGACCATCATCCGCGTCAAGCGCTGATCGCAAAGGGCCACGGCAAAGCGCCCGGTTTTTGCACAAGTTGGTTCAAGACCCGGCTTGAATGTTCGGCAGCGGTGCACTCCGGGGTGACGCAGGCGCGGGTTGATGGCATGAACGCCACCGGGCGATCAGGGCGGCAGCGGCACGCATCAGGGGTGGGCATGGTATTCGGGCGAGGGGTTGCACGGGATCGCTTTGCCGATGGCCTGCTGCTGGGCGGTTTGCTGGGTGCCGGCGCGCTGTTCATGTTCGTCGATCGTGAAATACCGCCGATCATTGTGTGGGATGAATCGCGGCTGGCGGTGAACGCGCTGGAAATGTACCAGCGCGGGTGGAGCCTAGTGACCACATACCGCTTTGTTCCTGATCTGTGGAACACCAAACCGCCGCTGATGATCTGGCTGATGAATGCCGCGATGCAGGCGTTCGGGCCGTCCGAACTGGCGCTGCGCCTGCCCGCGATGGCGGCCGCGCTGGGCACATTGGCGATGGTGTTTGCATTCGTGCGCCACGCAACCGGGTCGCGCGCGACCGCCAGTCTTGCTCTGGTCCTGCTGGCTACCAGCGTCGGCTTTTATGGCGAACATGGCGCGCGCACCGCCGATTATGATGCGCTGCTGTGCTTTTTCACCACGGCTTATCTGGCGGTGCTGTTCGCGCTCGTGCACCAGCCGCGCCCCGGCTGGCCCATGCTATGCGCCTGCGCGGCGCTGATTGCCGCCGCGACTTTAACCAAGACGATTGCCGGGGTGGTGCCGGGGATTGGCGTGGCGGCCTATGTGGTGCTGCAACGGCGGCCATTGCGGGATTTTGCAACGCCGCGCATTGCGGTGATGCTGGCGGTGGCGCTGATGCCGATCACGCTGTTCTATGGAGTGCGCGAATTTGTTGCCCCCGGCTATATCCATGCGGTCATCTATAACGATGCAATCGGCCGGATTGCCGCGCACCTCGAATTGCACGCAAATCCGCCGTGGTATTATCTCCATGCCGTGTTCGTGGCCGGTTTGTTCAGCACGGGGCCTTTGGCGTTGCTGGCGCCGTTTGCCGTCCGGGTGGCAAACGGGCGCGCGCGTCAGGCTGCGCTTTTTGCGCTGTGCTGTTTTGGCGGGCAATTGTTCGCGGTCAGCATTATGGTGACCAAATTGTTTCAATATATTCTGCCCGGATTACCCTGGCTGGCGATCGCTTGCGCAATCGGGGTGGACGCGCTGGTGCGCCGGGTGCCTGTCGCCGCCCACGGACGCATGATCCCGCATAAGGATCTCGCTCTGCCGGCAGTCCTGTTGCTGGCAACTACGGTCATCGTGATCGCGCAAAGCGCGGCCATTCGCTATGATCTGCTGTGGCAGCGGGCGTTTTACCCGCAGGCCCGCTATGGCGAAGTCCTGTCAGCGCTGCACAAGCAAGGGGTGCGCCATGTCGCCGTGATCGAAGCGGGCATGGTGATGGCGGGTGAAACCCATTACGCCCCGCAACTGCGTTATTACACGCTGATCTGGCAGCAACGCGGCATGACGATTGATCAGCTTGACGGTGTGCCGAACCGGGCAGCAGGTATGACGATTGCTACGTGCGATCCGGACTTTGTTAGTGCTGTGCTGGCGCGTGATGGCACCCGCATCGGGCAGACGGGTTGTGCGATAGCGCGCGATGCGGTTACGGTGCATCGCGCGCTATAGCCTTTGTTTTCGCGTGACTTATCGCGAAAACCAGAGCGGAAAGGCGATTAGATTGAATCGCATTCCGCTCTAGAGTCTTTGTTTTCGCGTGATTTATTGCGAGCCGCAGGCCACCGAAGGTAAAAACCGGTTCCCACTTTTTTGCATCACGCTTTAAAACTTCGCTTCGAGCGTGGCGCCAAATGTGCGCGGTTCGCCATAGACAGTATAGGCAAAGCCGAGCTGGCCGAAATCGACGCTGCGCACGATATATTGCTTTTGCGTGAGGTTCTTGCCCCAGAGCGTGAGCGAAATATCCTTGAACGGGCCGGTTGCGCCGCCGTCGATCTTCAACTGCGCGTCAAGCAGCCCGCGTGCATCGCCATTGGTCTGCTGCTGGAACGGCGCAGTGATCGCGTTGCCGAACAAGTAGAAGCTTGACGTGTAGTTGTAACCCACTCGGGCGAGGGCGAAGATATCCCCGGACAGCGGAATCTTTGCATTGGCACCGACCGAAGCCGTATATTCGGGAGAATAGGATGGCTGAACCACCGAAGCGATATTGGTTGGTACGCCCGCCGCATCAAGCGTATTGTATTCCTTGTACTTCTGGTGAGTATAACCAAAGTTTCCATCGATCCACAGCATCTTGTTGAAGCGGTATTCACCCTCCAGCTCGATGCCGTAATATTCGACTTTGCCGGCATTTGCGACAACTGTGCCAAAGCTGGCCGAACCGACGATGGGTACCGGTACCGTGATCTGCAAGTTGTTGTAGCTGTTGTAGAATGCCGCAACATTGAAGCGGATCTGCCGGTTGAACTCGGTCTTCATGCCAAGCTCGTAAGACCAGATCGCTTCGTTGTTGAACGGCACCAGCCCAAAGTTGAGCGCGGCATTGGTCGTTTGACGCGCATTGAACCCGCCGGAACGGTAGCCGCGCGCGACGCGGGCATAAAGATTGACGTCATCGGTGGCGCGATAATCGAGAGTAAGGTTGCCGGTCGGCGCGCTGAAGTTGGCGCGCTGGTCATTAAGCGCGATCGCCGCCGCCGTGCTATATGCTGTAGCGCCGTTCTGGAACACCGCCATGTGCTTGCGATCCCAAGTGTAGCGCAGACCCAGTGTGACACCAAGCTTGCCCGTCTCGCCGCCGGGGCGATACGTGCCCTGACCATACATCGCGTAAGATGTGCCTTCCGAATTGTAGCCCAGCGTGGTGTTCTGGATTGCCGCGCGGTAGCGCGCCGGGTTGTTGGCCTGGAGCAGCGGTGCAAGCGCGCCAAAGTTGGTCGCGTTGAACACCGTCTGATTGGTGTCGAGGATAAACCCGAACGATTGCGGGTTCTTTTCGTAGCCGGATTCATTGAAAAAGAACCCGCCGAGGACCCAGTTGAACGTGTCGGACTTGGCCGAGATCAGTTCCAGTTCCTGGCTGTACTGGTGCTGACGCCGATCATTGACGGTCTGGAACAGCGAGATATTGGCCGAATAAACCGGCTGGCTGGCAAGGTATGCGGCGGTCCCGGCGGGCTGGAACGTGCCCAGTACCGCAGCGGAGAAACCGTTGAGCGTCGTTGACGAAGGCCCGAGCGCAGCGCCGTGGATCGTGCCCAGACCATCGAGATCGGTGCCGGTCTGGATGTTGGTCCAGCGCCGGTACGATGATGATGAGCGCAGCTTGGCACCGCCAAGATCGAGCTCGATCCGCAACAAGTCGCCATAGGACTTGTCGATATAAGGCTGCGCGCCTTCCGAACACAATGCGCCAAGCCGTGTGGTCGATGGCGTGCTGCTGCACTGCGATCCTTCAACGATCGAAGTCCCGCTTTGTGCCAGGTAAAGCCCGACCGGTGCGGGCTGCACGAGGTTGAACGTGCCGCCGTTCACGATGATCGAACCCGGCTTTGCGCCTGCCGAAAATCCGGGGATCGAGGTGCGCAGCACGCCGTTCCCGGCAGCAGCGAACTGGCTGGCGGTGTTGATGCCCTTGATGCGGTTGTAATCGAAGATATTGGTGATCTTGATGCTGCTGGAAGGTTCGATCACGGTCGCGATGCGGAATCCATACGATTCATAAGCGCCCGGGTCCTGGCTGCTGTCGGGCTGGAGCAGGTTGTGCACGGTGCCGTTGCGCCGCTTGTACGTGCCGCCAATCGACATCCGGATCACACCGCCAAGCTCGCCCGTATCGACGGTCGCGCGCGAAGTGGTCAGGTTATAGTTGCCGACGCCTTGCTTGATCGTAAGGTCGGCGGTTTTGGCGGGTTCGCGCGTGATGAAGTTGACCGCGCCGCCTGTAGTGTTGCGCCCGAACAGCGTGCCTTGCGGGCCACGCAGAACCTCGATCCGTTCAATATCGGCAACATCGCTCGATGCTGCCGATGACCGGGCAAGGTATACGCCATCGAGATAAATGCCGATCGGCGAATCGAAACCCTGGCTTTCGTCGCCAGCGGTGGGGATGCCGCGAATGGTGACGACCGCTGCCGTGGCATTGGTAGTGCCCTGCAGCACAGTCACGTTCGGCGCGAGCGACGAGATGTCCTTGACCTCGGCAATGCCGCGAAATTCGGCCACTGCAGCGGTGATCGCGGTGATCGCGACCGGGGTTTTCTGAAGATTTTCCTCGCGCTTGTTGGCGGTCACGACGATTTCTTCGAGCGAGCCAGTCTGCGTTGGCGCCGCCGCAGGTGCTTCCGCCGAAGCAGACGGCTGAGCAAACGCTGGTTCGGCAATCATTGCCGCGCTGACAAGCATGGCGCAGCGCACTGCGCGGATATTGGCAATCATCAAGAGTCCCCTCCAATAACGAGCCATTCATGGCTTCAATGGGGTGATGATTTCCAAAATTCGTAGGCCAAGTCAAGGAATTTTACGAAATGGGGAGATGGCGGCGGCTTTGATGGCCGATGATTGCGCCATGCAGCGCTGCGAACCCGACCCGCAGCGCTTTTCGCGGTATCGCGTCAACCTGTCGGGTGGCGGTGATTTTGCGCGCTGGCGAGGTCAGGGCGCGCTGCAAAAACCGGCTATGGCTTTTGCGCGGCTCGCTTCAAAACTCCGCGTTGCGCACGCGCGCGATTTCGGCGTCGATTTTGCGCGTTGCGGCCCAGAAGTGATAGGCGGCCCAGAACCCGGTGGGGGCAAGCAGCAGCAGGGCAAAACGCAGCGATGCGGCGTCTGCGCCGCCAGGCCCGGCGACATAGTCAGAGACATGGCCGACGAACAGCGGGGCGATCACCAGATTGGCGACATTGGCGACCAGCAGCGTAACCGCAGCGGTCATCGCGCGCAATTGCGGCGGGACCACGTTGTTGAGCAGGCCATACGAGGGGCCGATGTAGAAATACATCGCGGGGACGAGCAGCCACATGCACAGCTTGGCGACCGCCAGATCGTGCGTCCAGAAAATGAAGAACGATGGCACGGTTACTACCCCGACCACCACCGCCATCAGCCGCAGCACGCGTTTGGGATCGGCCATCCACGGCGTGGCCATTGCCAGCCCGGTACCGATGGTTGACAGGCTGCCCGCAATCAGGTGCATCGGGCCGACGATCTGCCCCGCTTCGCCCGCGGTCAGGTGATAGGCGCGTTGCAGGTATGTCGGGATCCACAGCATCAGGCCCCAGCCCCACAGCCCGACGACTGCGCCGCCCATCATCAGGTGCACGGTCGCCGGTTGCGATATGATCGTGCGCAATGCGGTCAGGATCGGCACTTTGATTTTCGCTTTGGCGATGGCGGCGCGTGCGGCGGCCGCATCGATGCCGTCCATCGCGCCGCGCACGGGTTCCTTGATCGAGACGAAGATCAGAATCCCCATGACCAGCCCCGGCACCCCCATCGCGAGGAACGCTGTACGCCAGCCATAGGCATCCGCCACTTGCCCGGCGACATCGGCACCAAACCATGCCCCCAGCGATGCCCCCAGCGCCCAAACCGTCAGCGCAAACGTGCGCTGGTGCGGGCGGAACCAGTCGGCCAGCATCGAGGTCGAAGGCGGGGTGCCGCCGCTTTCGCCGATGCCAACGCCGATCCGCGCGGCGATCATTTCGGCAAATGAGCGCGACATGCCGGTCAGCACGGTCAATGCCGACCAGATGACGAGCGCGGCGGAAATGATATTGCGGCGGTTGAACCGGTCCGCCAGTGCCGAAATCGGGATGCCAGCGCAGACATAGAACAGGGCGAGCGCCGACCCGGTCAGCCACGCCATTTCGCTGTCGGTCAGACGCAGTTCGAGCCGGATCGGTTCGGCCACGGTCGAAATCACATAACGGTCGGCGATGTTGATCGCATAGACCAGCGACAACACGATCAGCACATACCATTGGCGCGGGGTCATTTCGCCAAGCCCGGCTCCGGCGAAAATCCCCCCCGAAGCGGGCTTGCCCTGTTCATGCGCCATATGCGATTTCCCCCCCGGGCCAGTTGCGAGCCCTTATGCTTTGCCTATCGTGCCTGCGACCACAAGGCCAGAGCCTCGATCCGCCTTATTGTCCGCGCCATTGTGCCAAGCAATGGTCGGTATAGCTGGCGGGCACGAATATGTCGCACGCTTGGGCGGCGCGGACATGAATCACGCAGCGCACATGGCACAGCAGGCTGATCGCGGTGCTGCCGGGGCCGAAATCGGGATGTTCGGCATCGATCAGCCCGCTGGTCATGAGCAGCGCACGCCAGTCCGGCCTGGTCATTTGCACCCGCGTCCAGCCACCGCCCACGGCGCTGATTACGCCGTGATCGGTGAGCGCGGAGTCGTGCGCAAGATCGGCAAAACCATCGCCAAGCAGCCACCAGCGTTGCCGGCTCAGCCGCAACACGGTGCCGCGTTCGTCTTCAACCGCTTGCCCCGGCGCGGGCAAGGCCAAGCTGATGGCCGCTGCCACTGCCGCAGGATCGGCGCTGTGCCACAGATCGAGCGCGAAAAGCGCGCCTGCCGGGCTGGCGATCACATCAGTCACGATAACGCGCCCCTTCGGGATCGAAAAACAGCGGTGGCCCAACTTCGACCGGCACCGTGCTATGCCGGGTTGGCGACCAAGCCAGCAGCCTGTCGCCATGGCGCGCCGCGCCGTTGAGCAGCAGCCCCAATGCAATCGCGCCTTCGCCTGCCACGCGCGGCGCGGCGGTGGTCACATGGCCCACCGGTTCGGCACCTTCGCGCGCCACCAGCATCGCGCCTTCGGCAATCGCGCCAGCGTCAAGTGCGGTCAGCCCGACAAGTTGCCGCCGGGTCGCCGCATCGGCCAGCGCCGGGCGAGTCAGCCCTTGCCAGCCGACATAGCCGCCGGTCTTGCGTAGCATCCCCGCCATGCCGAGATCGGCGGGGGTGGTGCGGCCATCGGCTTCGGCCCCGATTACCACGTGGCCTTTTTCCACGCGCAGATGGTCCATCGCGTCCAGCCCATAGACCCCGCCACCCGCCGCGCGTGCGGCTTCGACCAGCGCGGCAAACACCGGCGCGGCCTGATCGCGCCGCACGTGCACTTCGAACGCGCGTTCGCCGCTGTAACTCGCCGCGAGGATGCGCACCGGCACCCCGGCAAGGTGCGCCGCATCCAGCCCCATATGCGCCGGGACCGGTGCGCCGGTCAGCCCGGCCAGCACGTGCGCGGCCGCTGGCCCGGCGAGCGCCAGCCCGGCCCAATGTTCGCCCAGATCGACCACCGCCGCGCGCGGATGGCCCAGCAGCACATCGGCGACATACGTCAAATGCCGCGCCATTCGTGCTGCCCCGCCGGTCGAACTCGTCAGCAACCAGCGTGTTTCTTCCAGCCGCCACAGCGTGCCATCGTCCATCACCATGCCGTCTTCGCGCAGCATCACGGTATAGCGCCCCCGCCCGACCGCCAGTTTGGCAACCGGTGTGGCGCAGACCGCCGCCACCAGCGTCAGCGCATCCGGCCCGGCGATCTCGAATTTGGCCAGGCTTGACACATCGACCACGCCCACGTTCGCGCGCACCATCCGCGCCTCGCGCAAGCTCGCCACGCCAAGGCTTTCGCCCTGGTGCGGATAGGCGCGCGGGCGCATCCATGCCCCCGCCGGCACCCACAGCGCGCCCAGCGCATCGTGCGCGTTGGCCAGCGCCAGCCGCCGCAGCGGTGCGGCATGATCGCCGCGCATCGGCCCGGCAAATGCCCCAAGCGTGACCGGGGTATATGGCGCGCGAAATGTCGTCAGCCCGGTATCGGGCAAAGGCAGCGCGCGCAGATCGGCGATTTGCGCCAGCGCCACCATTGCCCCGGTCTTGCCCTGATCGGTACCCATGCCGAGCGTGGTATAGCGCTTGGTATGTTCGACCGAGACATAGCCTTCGCGTTGCGCAAGCGCGAGATCGGCGGTGGTGACATCGTTCTGGAAATCGACAAAGGCTTTGCCCGGTGCTTCGTCGCGCCACACCGGGCCGGGGGCAGGCGGGGTGCCCGCGCCCAGCGGATCGACCACCGTGGCATCGGGCAGCAGCGCCGCGAGATCATGCACGCCCGCCGCCGCGCCTAGGGTGGAATGGCGTTGCCGCCCCGCGCCGGGCAGGAACGCGCCGCGCGCCGCATCAAATTCGAGCGCGCCGCCCGCCTGCCGGTGCAAGTGCAGCACCGGGCTGGACCCGCCCGACATCGCGAGGCAATCGATGGCAAAGCTTTGCCGTGTGCCGCCGACTTGCGCCTCAAGCCCCGCCATCGCCATCCCGCGCCGCCATGCGCGCAAGGGGCGCGCATCGGTCAGCACGGTAAACCGCGCGCGCGCGACGGCGATCACCGGCCCGGCAGGATCGGCGCGGCTGTCGAGAATGGCGACGATGTCCACCCCCAGCGCCGCAAGCGCGAACGCGGTGCGATAGGCTTCGTCATGGCTGGTGGCGATCACCGCGCGCCGCCCCGGCACGACCCCATGGCGCAGCGCGAGTTCGCGCACCGCACCCGCCAGCATCACGCCGGGCAGATCGTTGTTGACGAACACCAAAGGCCGCTCGATTGCGCCGGTGGCCAACACCACTTCGCCGCAGCGCAATCGCCACGACACTTGCGCTTCGCCCGTGCCCGGCTGCCCCGGTTCGACCCGGCGTTCGACGGCAGTGACGAAATTGTCGTCCCAATAGCCGGTCGCGGTTGTGCGGGTCAGCACCCGACCCCCGGCTTCGAGGATGCGCGCCACCACATATTGCGCCCAATGCGCGCCGGGCGCGCCATTGATCGTGACATCTTCGCGCAACAGAGTGCCGCCGGGCAGCACGTCTTGTTCGATCAGGATCACCCGCTTGCCCGCCAGCGTCGCCGCCAGCGCAGCGTTCAGCCCGGCAGGGCCTGCCCCCACCACCAGCACATCGCAAAATGCGCTGCGATGGCCATAGTGATCGGGATCGGGCAGACGCGGCGGCTGGCCCAGCCCGGCGGCGCGGCGGATAAACCGTTCGTACAGCATCCAGCGCGACGGCGGGCCAAAGAATGTCTTGTAATAGAACCCCGCCGGGATCAGCGCGGCGGCCAGCGAATTGACCGCGCCGATATCGCGCCGCAGCGATGGCCAGGCATTCTGGCTGCGCGCGACAAGGCCGGGATAGAGATAGACATCGCTGGCGCGCACATTGGGTTCGCCATGCGCTCCGCTGCCCACGGTAACGAGTGCAGAGGCTTCTTCGACGCCCGCCGCCATGATTCCGCGCGGGCGGTGCAATTTGAAGCTGCGCGCCACCAGTTGCACCCCGTTGGCGATCAGCGCGGCGGCGAGCGTGTCCCCGCGCTGGCCGTGATAGGTGGTCCCGTCAAAGCTGAACGCCACGCTTTCGGCGGTAATGCCCGATCCGCTGCGCATCACAGCGGCTCCACGCTGTGGATCGCGTGAGTCATGCGGTGGCGGGTCAGCCGCAACCACTGGCCGCAGCCTTGCGCATGGGTCCAGATTTCGTGATCGTCACCCCGCAAATTGGCGCGGGTATAGAGCGCGGACAGCGCGACATCGGGCGCATCGTCAAGCCGCACCACGCTGTCGAGCGTGCGCTCATAGGCGAATTCTTCCTGATTGCGCGGCCCGCAATGGGGGCAGGGGATCAACAGCATCTTGGCGTTTTGCCTCTAGCGGTGTTGCGGCATCGGGCCGGCGCCGACTTCGTCGATGGTGCGACCTTGCGCAAACCGCGCCAGATCGAACGGCGCGGTGATGGCATGGCTGGTCCCGGTGGCGAGCAAATGGGCATAGAGCTTGCCCGAACCCGGCGTCGCCTTGAACCCGCCATAACACCAGCCACCATTGACATAGAGCCCGTCGAGCGGCGTTTCGCCGATCACCGGTGACCCGTCAAAGCTCATATCGGTCACCCCCGCCCACGTGCGCACCATGCGCAGCCGCGACAGCGCGGGGGCAAGCGCAATCGCCTGCGAGATCGAATCATCGAGCCGCAGCGGCGCGCCGCGCTGGGCATAGCTGGGAAAGAAATCGGGATCGCCGCCGCCGACAATGCCGCCTTTGTCGCTTTGCGAAAAATAGCAATGCAGCGTCTGCGACATCACCACGGTGTCGATCATCGGCTTGACCGGTTCAGTCACCCAGGCTTGCAGCGTGTGGCTTTCGAGCGGCAAGCGTAGCCCCGCCAGCCCGGCGACATGGCCGCTGTTGCCTGCCACGCAAATCCCGGTGCGCCCGCCGCTGATATCACCGCGCGTGGTGCTGACCCCGGTCACGCGGTTGCCGTCGCGCAAAAACCCGGTAACTTCGCAGTTTTCGATAATATCGACACCCAGATCGTCTGCCGCGCGGGCATAGCCCCACGCCACGGCATCGTGCCGCGCAGTGCCGCCGCGCCGCTGGATCAGCCCGCCCTCAATCGGCCAGCGCGCATCGCGCCCCATGTCGAGCAACGGGACCAGCCGGGCCACTGCATCGCGATCGATCAGATCGGCATCGAGCCCTTGCGCGATCATCGCATCGCCGCGTTCGGCCAGCCGCACCATGTCGGCATCGCTATGGCCCAGAAACAGCGCGCCGCGCGGGCTGAACATCACATTGTAATTGAGATCGTCCGACAGCCCATGCCACAGCTTCAGCGAATATTCGAACAAGCGCTGCAAGGCGGGCTGGCGATAGTTTGACCGCACGATGGTGGTGTTGCGCCCGGTATTGCCGCCGCCGATATAGCCCTTTTCGACCACGGCGACGCGCCGCACACCGTGATCGCGCGCCAGGTAATAGGCGGTGGCAAGGCCATGCCCGCCGCCGCCAATAATGATCACATCATAAGGCCCGCGCGGTTCGGCGGCGCGCCACGCGCGGCCCCAATGGCGGTGGCCAGTCATCGCGCCGCGCAGCAGCGCCAGCGCCGAATAGCGTTCTGCCCCCATGTCAGGCGTCCACCAGCGGCAACCAGCCACGGCGTTCGCGCCAGTCCGATTCGAGCGCGGCAAACCGCGCCAGCGACAGCTTGGCAATGTCGGTAAAGCTGCACGCGCCATCGACCACCAGATCGCGCACTGCATGGCCAGTCGCGGGCGACAGGCCAAACCCGACGCCCGACATTGTCGCGATCACCAGATTGTCGATCCGGTCGAGGATCGGGCGGCCATCGGGGGTGTTTTCGACGATCCCCGCCCACGACCGGATGACGTGGAGATGCGCCGCTTTGGGAAACAGTTCGGCCACGCGCCGCGCCAGATTGCGCGCCAGCGGCGTCGTCGGCCGCGCGCGCGGTCCGCTGGGTTGCGTGTCGATCCATTCGTGCGGGCCGCCGCCGAATGCCAGATTGCCGCGCAAGGTCTGCCGCCCATACAACCCGTTGCCATCGACTCCGCCAAGCCGCATCAGCGGCGCGGGTTCGGTCACGATCATTTCCGCGCGCCCCGCCATCAACGGCACGGCGATCCCGAGTGGTGCAAGCAGCCCGGCAATCTGCGGCCCCGCCGCCACCACCAGCGCGCCGCAGGAAAAATGCCCTTGCGGGGTATCGACGCCCGTGACCTGCCCGCCCGCCGTGGTGATCGCGGTAACCGGGCAATGCTGGATGATCCGCCCGCCATGGTCCTGCAATGCCCAGCCAAACGCCTGCACCGTGCGCTGCGGATTGGCATGGCCGCCAAAGCGGAAATGGATCCCGCCCAGGCAATTGTCCCCGGCAATCGGCACCATCGCGCGCGCGGTGGCGGCATCGATGCGATCGACCCGCCAGCCCATTTCGTCGCAGTTGCTGGCGATGAAGTGGTAATGATCGAGATCGTGCTGGTTGGTGGCGATAATCACGCGTTCGGCCTGATGCTCGGTCGGATAGCCGAGCAGATCGTCCATCATCGGCCACAGCCGCTGCTCTTCGGCAAACAGCGGGCTTTGGTAATGGCTTGCCCCGCCGCCATTGCGGCTCGACGCTTCAGCCCCGATGGTGCCTTTGTCCAGCACCAGCACCCGCAATCCGTCGCGCGCCAGCCACCATGCCGATGACAGCCCGGTGACCCCCGCGCCGATCACGATCACATCATACTGCGGCGCGGTCATATGTGCATACTTCCCGCCAGCGTTGCCAGCTTGCGCGTTTCGGCTTCGGTGCCGATATCGGCATAAGGGATCCATTGCGTGGCAATCCCGAACCACACATCCCAGCCCGCTGTCATCGCCGGGGTTTCGTGCCAGTCAGCCAATATCCCCAGCGGCACCGGGCGCACCGGCACCCGCCAATTGCCGCGCGGCGCACCAGCGGGCGGCAGATTGGCGGCCATCGCCAGCAGCAGCGAAATCTGCTCGCGGCATCGACGCCCCTGACAGACCCCCATCCCGGCACGGGTCAGCCGTTTGACTTGTTCGGGATCGGGTGGCCCGTCATCGAGCAACGTGGCGAGCGAGCGCGCACCCAGCTTGTCGGGGCGGGGCAGATACTGTGGCGGTTGCACCCCGATCAGATCGGCGCGGCTGACCTCCTCGCATTGGCATACTTTGGTCGTGTCGGGGCTGGTTGCGACAAGCGCGCGCAACCATTCGGCGCGATAGGCCATGCGGTCAAACGACGCATCGGCGGCGGGAATTGCGACATCCTGCCCCAGCGCGCGCGCCATCACCGCGCGGCCTTGCGCGGCGGCATCGGCGCTCGATCCGGTGGCCGCGCCCGCCATCCACACGCCCGGCAGCACTTCACCCGCAGCGGTCTGCGGCGCGCCCGCCACTTCGGCCAGTTCGATGGCCGGAACAGCATCGACCGCCATGATGACGGTATCACACGCGATCACGCGCTCGTGGCCAGCGGCATCGGCGACCAGCACGCGTTCGACTCCGTTGATCCCGCCTTCGGCGCGGATAAGCTGGTGGTCGATCAGCACCGCAGCCTTGGGCAATGTGCCGCTGCCCTGCACGCTGTCGCGCACTTCGATCAGCGCCGCGACCGCGATCCCGCGCGCCTCAGCCAGTCGTGCGGTCGCCAGCGCCAGATCGCCCGATCCCAGCACCACCACCCGTTGCCCGGCAAAAGCATCATAGCGCGTGACCAGCGTTTCAAATGCCAGCGCGCCCATCACGCCGGGCTGATCCCATCCGGCAAAGCCCAGTGCGCAATCGCGCGCGCCGGTCGCCAGCACCAGCGTGGCAAAGCCTGCGGTCCATGACCGGGTACTATCGGCCAGCCCCAGCATTGCGCGCGGCAGCGCGGCGCTGCCATCGCGGTTGCGCCACAGCCCCCATGCCACTGTGCCCAGCCGCACATCGACCCCGGCCTCAAAGCATTCGCCGATCAGCGGTTCGTTTTCGACCAAAGTTTCCAGCACGCGTTCGGGCGCTTGTAGTGCTGCCGTCGCGCGCCCGCCAAACCACAGCGGCACGTCATTGCCCACCAGCGCGGGCGATACCGGATGTTCGTCGATCAGCACGACCTGCCGTCCGGCGCGCGCGGCTGTCAGCGCGGCGGCGAGCCCGGCTGCCCCGGCACCGACTACCACTACATCATGCACCTCATCGGGCGTGGCGATCTTGCCGTCGATGGCATGGCTATCGCGGATTGCGTCGGTCATACGTGCTCCAGCGCCTGGGCAAAATCGGCAATCAGATCATCGGGGTGTTCGATCCCCACCGACAGCCGGATCGTGCCATCGGTAATCCCGCCCGCCGCGCGATCAGCAGCGGGAACATTGTAATGCGTGGTCGTTGCCGAATGGCAGGCGAGCGTTTCCGACCCACCCAGACTGACCGCCTGTTTGACCAGATGCAAGTGGTCCAGCAGGGCAAAGGCTTGTGCCTCGCCGCCGTGCAAGTGCAGCGAAAAGGTCGATCCGAACCCGCTGCACTGGCGGTCCACCACTGCGCGCTGCGGCGTTCCTTCGGCGAGAAAGCCCAGATACGTCACCCCCGCCACTTTGGGATGATCGCGCAAGAATGTTGCCACGGTCAGCGCATTGGCCATCGCGCGTTCGGACCGGACCGCGACGCTTTCGAGCGAACGCAGCACCAGCCAGCAGGTAAACGGGTCGCAATGCGTGCCCAGCACGGTGCGCAATTGCAACAAAGGCTCAATCAGTCCGGCGCGCCCGCTGATCCCGCCGGACAAGAGATCGCTGTGCCCGCCGCAATATTTGGTCAGCGAGGTCATGTTGAGATCGACCCCCAGCGCAATCGGGCGTTGCGCAAACGGGGCGAGAAAAGTGTTGTCGCATACCACCAGCGGGCGACGACCGGTGCGTGCGCCCACTTCATCGGCAATCGCCACCACCAGCGCGATATCGGTGATCGCCGCCGTCGGGTTGGCCGGGGTTTCGATCACGATCAGCGCGAGCGGACCATGCGCCAGCGCGCGTTCGGCTTGCGCGCGGATATGGTCGCCATCGCAGCCATCAAGGATCGGCAGCGCGGTCGCGCCGAACCGGGGCATCAACTGGTTGTACAGCCCTTCGGTGCCGCCATAGATCGGGCGGCTGTGCAGCACGCTGTCACCGGGGCGCAGATGCTGGATCGCGATGGCAGAATGCGCCGCCATGCCAGAGGCGAACACCGCCGCGCGCTCGGCCCCGTCAATCGCCGCGAGCCGCGTTTCGAGCATGGCCAGATTGGGGTGCGACAGCCGCGCATAAATATAGGCCGGCTGTCCCGCCATTGGCCCGGTGCCTCGAAAATAGGCCTCGTGGATCGCTTTGGCCTGTTCGGCGCTTTCGTAGACGAAGGTCGATGTCAGATAGACCGGCGGCTTGGCCGCGCCCCACGCACTGGCAGGGTCATAGCCGCTGGTGATCGCCAGCGTTTCGGGCCGCAAGGGCAGCGCGGGATCATGCGGCATCGACCAGCGCCTTTGCCTGTTGCTCGGCAATATAGTCTGCCGCGCGCGCGCAATACCAATCGACAAAGCGCAGCACCAGGACTTCGGCCTCAGGCGAATAAGGGCCGGGGGTATAGCCGGGGCTATCGACTCCGTCCTGGTTGTTTTCGGCCAGATCGCGGTCTTGCAGATTGGTGGTGTGCCACGGTTCGGCAATCGCCTCACCATCATAGTCCACGCCATCGACCGCGTCTTTGTGCACCAGCCACTTGGCGGTCACCAGCGTTTCGCGCGGCCCGGTCGGCATTGCGCTGAAAAAGAACAGTTGTTCGCCCGTCGCATGGGCAAAGCTGTTGGGTTCGAGCGCCCAGCGCAACGAGCCGATATCGCCATCACCGGGTTCAACCATCCGCTTTTTGCACGCCGGGGTGCCGTCCATCGTCATCGACTTCATGCCGGGGTTGAGCGGAAAGCGGATCGCCTGCCACCAGTCTTCGCCCACCGGGCCGCACGGCAATCCGGCGGCGGCCATGCGCGCATCGAATTGCGCGGCAAATTCCGCCCCGCCATAGTCGAAATAGGCGGTCGAACCGACCGGGAATGAGCGCGCGAGTTCGGGGTGCGAAGCCTGACAGTGATAGCATTCGCGCCCGTTTTCGAGCACCAATTTCCAGTTTGCGCGTTCAACCAGCGTTTCGACGCGTGCGACTTTGGCGTTTTCCAGATCGTGCGGCGCGATCAGCGGTTCGAATTCGGCGCGAAAGGTATCGAACGGCGGCGGATTGTCCGACAGGCAGATATAGATCACCCCGGCCATCACTTCGATCCGCACCGGGATCAGGCCATGGTCGCTGGTGTCAAAATCATCGGGCATTCGCGAAGCATTGCGCAAGGCACCGTCGAGCGAATACGTCCATTTGTGGTACGGACAGACGATCAGCGGGGTCTTGCCCAGACCTTCTTTGCACAAGACCGCGCCGCGATGGCGGCACGAATTGTGGAATGCGCGGATCACCCCGTCGCGCCCGCGCACGATCAACACTGGCCAAGGCCCGATCTTGATCGCTGTGTAATTGCCCGCATCGGGCACTTCGCACGTAAATCCGGCCATCAACCACGACCGCGCGAACATCGCCCGCAAGTCAAAGTCGAACATCGCCGGATCGTTATAGAGCGCTTGCGGCAGGCTGTAGCCGGGGCGGCGGCTGTCAAGCGCCGCGCTGATCTGGGCAAGATCCACCAGTTGAATTCCCTCGTTCCGAATGGCCGGTGCGATTCGGGCTTGGCGCTGGCAAGGGCCAGACCCGGATCGCACTGCCGATCATCGCCTGATGGCAGGCGGCATCGCCCGCTGCGAATCCCATTATGTCATGGCCACATTCGCTTTTTTTCGTGTCAAAGGGATCGACAGGTACACGCATTTGCGGTTCTGCCATGCTATTGACGCACATCATTGACGCAAAGCCAGCGCATTGTCCGCTCGGCCGCAAGGGGGATAAGGCCATCGCGACCAACCCGCTCATCAACCGCCGCTGGCTGCCGCTCAATGCCTTGCGCGCGTTCGAGGCGGTGGGTCGGCACCTGAGCTTTACCGCCGGGGCGCAAGCGCTGACGGTGTCGCAATCGGCGATGAGCCGCCATGTTTCCAGCCTTGAAGACTTGCTGGGCAAGCCGCTGTTTGACCGGTCAGCCAGCGGGCTGCGGCTGACCCCGGCGGGCGAAGTGCTGCTGCCGGTGGTGGCCAAATGCCTTGACCGGCTGGAAGAAACGCTCAACACCGTGCGCAACCGCGACAGCGAAAGCCGCCCGTTGCGGCTGCACATTCCGCCGTCGCTGCTCTATCAGACCGCGCTGCCGCTGCTCCACGGGTTTCGCCAGTTGCACCCGGAAATCCGCATCGATGTCACTACCTCGAACGTAACCGGCACGCCGCAAGGCAATGTCGATATGGCCATCGTTTTCGATCGCCCCAATGTCGATGACCGCGTGACCGACTTGCTGTGGATGGTGCGCGTTGCGCCGCTGTGTTCCCCCGCGACGCTGGCGGCGCATCCGGGCAAAAGCCTCGAAGGCTTTCTGGCAAGCGCCGAACTGCTCCATGTCAAGCTCGACAACGAACCGCGCGGCTTGTTGTGGAGCACCTATGCCGATCAGCAACGCATCGCGCTCGACACCAGCGGCGGGCTGGCGTTCGACACGGCGTTTTCCGCCGTGCGCTATGCGATGGCCGCAACCGGCGTGGTGCTGGCCGATATCGACATGTTCGCCGATGAAATCGCCGCCGGCAATCTGGTCATGCCTTATGCCGCGATCAGCGCCGACGGCTATGGCTATTACCTCAAAACTCACGCCGAAGACTTGTCCGACCCCACCATCTACCGCCTGCGCGAATGGATCATCCGCCAATTCGCCCCCGCCACCACCGCCCCCGACGCGCAACGCATGTCGCCGGGAGGGTAGCGTTAGCGCGTGATGCAAAAAAGTGGGAACCGGTTTTTTGCAATACATCACGCGAAAACAAAGACTCTAGAGCGTGATGCGATTCAATCTAATCGCATTGCGCTCTTGCCAAATCCTTTTGGGGCAAGGCCCGGGCTTGACGGTCGTCTTCCAAAGGGGGCGGACGGAGTGATTTCGGTACTGCTGCTATGTATGTGCATGTTTTGTTTTTTGCGCAGCGTCACCATAACCTTTGCACCCGTCATCCGCGCCTATGATTCTCCGAACAGGCTGCCCAGGATGCCGCCGACAACTGCCACCTCTGCGCCGGTCCGCAAGATCTGACCCCCGCCGCGCTCACCCTGACCGCCGGGCATATAGCGGGCCACTTCCTCGGCCAGATTCATGATCGGCATGGATTGCAACCACACCCGCCCCGGCCCGGTCAGAGTCGCGAGGAACAGCCCTTCGCCGCCGAACAGGATATTGCGAAAGCCTCGCAGCATCTGGATGTTGATCGACACCGACGGATCCTGCATCCCGATGTGACCGGCATGGACCAGCAGCCGCTCGCCCGCTGCCAGCGTCTTGTCCACGACTTCTCCCGACAAATCGAGGAACACCGTGCCCGGTCCGGTTACTTTTTGCAGGATGAAGCCCTCACCGGCAAAGAACCCGGCACCAAGCCGCTGCTGGAAGAAGATGTCGAGCGAAACCGACTTTTCCGCGCACAAGAACGTTTCTTTGCGGCAAACCAGTGTTTCCCCCGCGCGCAGCGTGACGGGCACGATCTGCCCGGGAAAGCGCGGTGCAAACGCCACATGGCCCGCCCGGTCGGCGGTAAATTCGGTTACGAACAACCCGCCCCCGGCAAAGGCGCGTTTCAGTCCGGCCATCAGCCCGCCACCGGTGTGCGTATCCATCCGGATCGCATCCGACATCCACGCCATGCTCGACGTCTGGCTGTAGATCGTCTCACCCGGTGCAAGGTCGATCGATACGGTCTGCATGACCGTACCGGAAATCTCGTACTTCATCGCGTCACCTTTCAACGCACCGAAAGCCTGCTGTGATCGGGTCGAATCGCGGCATACTGACTGACCTCGATAATAGCGCAATTGAAGCGTGCTGCGAACAAGGGGGAACCGGTATTTACCTTCGGTGGACTGCGGCTCGCAATAAATCATGCGAAAACAAAGACTCTATAGCGGAATGCGATTCAATCTAATCGCATTCCGCTATAATGACGCACATGGCACGAGCGCTTTCAGGCGATCTTGCGCCGATGACCAAATCCACGCCAGCGTGATGTTTCAGGCGGGTTTGTCTTTGGGCGGGCGAGTGTAGGGGACGAATTTGTCGAGTCCGACAAAGCCGCGCCACAGCCCACCAGAGCGGTCGTGCAATTGCACCGTATCGATGCTGCACAGTTGCGAACTGGTCAGGCGGGTAACCAGCACGTCATCGCGATCAAGCGTTTCGGCACCGCTGCGGGGGCGCTGCACATAATACGTGCTGCCCGATTGATAGACGATGGCGGTCTTGTCGATGATGACCGAGCTGCTGACGGTCGACAGATTGATGCAATCAACCGGTTTTCCCGCCACCCGGTCCTTGAGCATATCAGCGAGTTCCTGTTCGCCGGTCAGTTTCGGGCGGGCATTGGCACTGGTCGTTCCGGCCAGCATCGCCAGCGCTGCGCCCAGTGCGAACAGTTTGAGTCCATTGCGAGGCATAAGACCAATCCCTTGTGATGGAAAAGCTGCGCTGTTCGTAAGCACCCATCGCTTAACCATGCCTGACTGGCGCGCGCGGCAATCGGATCACCCGGTTCCGCCCACCGTCAACCCTTCGAGCAGCAGCGATGGCTGGCCGACCCCGGCAGGCACGCTTTGGCCGCCTTTGCCGCAAATGCCGATGCCTTCATCGAGCGCAAGGTCGTTGCCGATCCCGCCGATGCGGGTCAGCGCGGTCGGGCCATCGCCGATCAGCGTCGCCCCTTTGATCGGCGCGCCCAGCCGCCCGTTTTCGACGCGCCACGCCTCGGTACATGTAAACACGAATTTGCCACTGGTAATATCGACTTGCCCGCCGCCGAACGACGTCGCGAAAATCCCGTTTTTGACGCGGCTCAGCAATTCCGCCGGATCATCGGTGCCAGAGCGCATGAACGTGTTGGTCATGCGCGGCATCGGCGCATGGGCATAGCTTTCGCGACGGCCATTGCCGGTGGGGGCAACGCCCATCAGCCGGGCGTTGAGCCGGTCTTGCATGTAGCCTTTGAGAATGCCGTCTTCGATCAGCACGTTTTCCTGCGTTGGCGTGCCTTCATCGTCGATTGACAGCGATCCGCGCCGCCCGCCGCCGTGGTCGCTGGCCAAAGTGCCGTCATCGACCACGGTGACCCCCGGTGCGGCCACGCGTTCGCCAATCCGGCCCGAAAACGCGCTCGTGCGCTTGCGGTTGAAATCGCCTTCAAGCCCGTGGCCGACCGCTTCGTGCAGCAACACGCCGGGCCAGCCGGGGCCGACCAGCACGGTCATTTCGCCCGCCGGGGCGGCGACGGCCTCAAGATTGACCAGCGCTTGCGCCAGCGCGCTGTCGATGGCGCGGTTCCACGTGGCGGGATCGAACAAGTCATCATACAGGCGCCGTCCGCCCAGCCCGAATGTGCCGGTTTCGCGCCGTCCGTCGCGTTCGACCACGATGCTGACATTCAGCCGCACGAGCGGGCGGATATCGTGCGCGACAAAGCCATCGGCGCGCACGATTTCGATCACCGACCAGCTTGCCGCCAGCGATGCCGAGACTTGCGCCACACGCGGATCGCGCGCGCGCGCCGCGCTGTCGATCATTTCCAGCAACCGCACTTTGTCGGCAAACGGTACCGCATCGAGCGGCGAGGCATCGGTATACAAATACCGGTTGTTCGCGCGCGGCGGTGGCGCGGGGCTGGCTTTTGCGGGATCGAGCAATTGCAGCGTTTGCCCGGCGCGGCCAATCGCGGCGGCAGAAATCTCGTTGGCGTGGGCAAACCCGGTCATTTCGCCCGATACCCCGCGCAACCCGAACCCGGCATCGCGCGAATAGTCGGCGGTTTTCAACCGGCCATCGTCAAAGCCAAAGGCTTCGCTGGCGATGAATTGCAGATACAATTCGCCATCATCGCATTGCCCCAGCGCGGCAGCGGTCAGGCGGCGCGCGTCATCGGGGGTCAAGAGGCCGGGGCGGTAGAGCAGCGAGCGCGGATCGGGGGGTGTGGTCATAGTGGCGGTATAGGCGCACAATCGCGCGCTTGCTACTGCCCCAAAGCGATTTCGGCGAGCGCTTCAGTCGGCGGTATCGGCAGGCCCGCCCGCCAGCACAAAGCGGTGATCGCAATAGCCGCAATCGGCATAGCCGCGCGCATCAATTTCCAGCCAGACGCGCGGATGGCCCAGCGCCGCAGGGGCAAAGCCGCCGGTCGTGCGGATGCCGTTGGCCCCGTCGCAACAGACGCGGGCAGAAGTCGTACGGCTGGTTTCGCGTGCAGTGGTCATGACGCGCAAGCGGGTAGCAAACCGCTGGCATGGCGACAAGACTGCAAACCGCGCCAATTTACGCCCTTTACGCCAGCCGCGCGACGGGGCAGGGAAACAGGCCATGAACGACACCCCTGCGATCCGCATTCGCGATCTGGTCAAACGCTATGCCCCGGCGGGCGCGGGCGAGGGCAAACTCGCGCTGGGCGGGATCAGCTTTGATGTGCCGCGCGGGCAAGTGTTCGGGCTGCTCGGCCCCAATGGCGCGGGCAAATCGACGCTGATCAACACACTGGCCGGGCTGGTGATGAAATCGGCGGGTCAGGTGGAGATCTGGGGTCATGATATTGATCGCGACCGCCGCAATGCCAAAGCCTCAATCGGCATCGTGCCGCAAGAAGTGGTGTTCGATCCGTTTTTCACCCCGTTTGAAGTGCTGGAAATTCAGGCCGGGCTGTACGGCGTGCCGCAATCGCGCCGCCGCTCGATGGACTTGCTCGATGCGGTGCATCTGGCCGACAAAGCCCATGCTTATGCGCGATCGCTGTCGGGCGGGATGCGGCGGCGGCTGCTGATCGCCAAGGCGCTGGTGCACGCGCCGCCGGTGCTGGTGCTCGATGAACCGACCGCCGGGGTCGATGTCGAACTGCGCCGCCAATTGTGGGACCTGGTGCGTCAGCTGAATCAATCGGGGGTAACCGTGGTGCTGACCACGCATTACCTCGAAGAAGCCGAAGAGCTGTGCGACCGCATCGCGATCATCAACCACGGCAAAGTGATCGCCGATCAGCCGACGCGCGATCTGGTCAACATGGCGCGCGAAAAAGTGGTGGTGCTGACGCTCGACCGCACGGTTGACCAAGCGCCGCAGCACGCCTGCTTTGGCCGTAGCACAGTGACTGGCGAGCGGCAGATCGAAATCGTTTATGACAAAGACCGCGTCAATGCCGGTCAAGTGCTTGCGCGCGTGCAGGATCAGGGCTGGGGCATTGTCGATGTCACCACGCGCGAGGCCGATCTGGAAGACGTGTTCGTCAAATTGACAAGTGCGGCGCAGCATGAGCCAGCATGACATCCTGATTATCGGTTCGGGCGCTGCCGGGTTGAGCGCGGCGCTGGTGCTGGCCGAACGCGCCAAAGTGCTGGTGCTGGCCAAAGGCGCGCTCGACGCCGGGTCCACCGCGTGGGCGCAAGGCGGGATCGCCGCAGTGCTCGACGAAGGCGATACGTTCGAGGACCATATCCGCGATACAATGGTGGCGGGCGCAGGGCTCAACCGGCGCGAAACGGTCGAATGGGTGGTCGAACACGCGCCCGAAGCAATTGCCCGGCTCGCCGCGCTGGGGGTGCCGTTCAACGCCGAAGCGGGGGCCTTGCATCTGACACGCGAAGGCGGGCATTCGCATCGGCGCATTGTCCATGTCGATGATGCCACCGGCTTTGCGGTGCAAGTCGCACTGATCAAGGCCGCCGCCGCGCATCCGAACATCACGCTGCTGCCACACCAAGTGGCGATCGATCTGGTTACCGAACGCCACCGCGCCGATGGCGCAACCGACACGTCGCGCCGCGTCTGGGGCGTCTATGCGCTCGATGCGCAGACCGGCAGCGTCCACTGCCACACCGCGCGCGCCACCATCCTGGCCACGGGCGGGGCGGGGCGGACTTATCTGTTCAGCACCGCGCCGCGCGGCGCGACCGGCGATGGCATCGCGATGGCGTGGCGTGCGGGCGCGCGCGTGGCGAATATGGAATTCATGCAGTTCCACCCGACGTGCCTCTATAATCTCGATGTCAAAAACCTGCTGATTACCGAAGCGGTGCGCGGCGAAGGCGGGCATTTGCGGCTGCCGACCACAGGCGAACGCTTTATGCCCCGGTTTGACCCGCGCGCCGAACTGGCCCCACGCGATATTGTCGCGCGCGCCATCGATCACGAAATCAAACGGCTGGGGCTGGACTATGTCCACCTCGATATCAGCCACAAAGACCCGGACTTTGTCCGCGCGCATTTCCCCAATATCCATGAACGCCTGCTCGCGCTTGGCATCGACATGACGCGCGAGCCGATTCCGGTGGTGCCCGCGCAGCACTATACCTGTGGCGGGGTGCTGATCGATCTGGCCGGGCGCACCGATCTGGCCGGGCTGTATGCGGTGGGCGAATGTTCGGAAAGCGGACTGCATGGGGCCAACCGGCTGGCATCGAACAGCTTGCTCGAATGCTTTGTGTTTGGCGATGGCGCGGCGCGCGACATTCTGGCGCGGTGGGACGAATTTTCCGCCCCGCCCGCGATCCGCGCTTGGGATGACAGCCGCGTGACCGATTCGGACGAAGAAGTGGTTATCAAGCAGAACTGGACCGAATTGCGCCGCTTTATGTGGAACTATGTCGGGATCGTGCGCACCAACAAACGGCTCGAACGCGCGGCGCACCGCATCAAGCTGCTCAAGAACGAAGTGAATGAATATTACGGCCATTTCCGCGTGACGGCCGATCTGATCGAATTGCGCAATCTGCTCCAGACCGCCGAACTGATCGTGAAAAGCGCGCGCGCGCGGCACGAAAGCCGGGGCTTGCATTTCAATCAGGACTATCCCGCCACGCACCCGGCGGCGCGCGATACCGTGCTGGTGCCCTAGGTCGTGGTGACAATTTAACTATCGTAGCCAGATCGCAATGGCCGCGAGTTTAACAAATCCCATGAAGTTTGCGAGCAGCTTATCATATCGAGTTGCGACTCGTCTGAAGTGTTTGAGCTTATT
>CAINGT010000035.1 GCA_903848655.1 uncultured Sphingomonadales bacterium | reverse complement strand
CACCCATTTAAGGTACCCTGTGGGTGGTTGGGCCGGGGGTGCGGGGCGGTGGGTGGCACAAAGTCGCCGTCAGGCGACTTTCGAAACAGAATCGGCGCTCCGGTCATAATCGAGCACGGCCTGCAACAGCACATTGGCCCCGCGCTCGGCATCCGCCGGGGTGATGTTTTCGGCGATATTGTGGCTGATCCCGGCCTCGCAGGGCACAAAGATCATGCCGGTGGGCGCAACGCGCGCGGTATAGACCGAATCATGCCCCGCGCCTGACAGCATCGTGCGGTACGAATGGCCGAGGCGCTCGGTCGCGCGGGTGATCGCGGCGATCACGCCGGGGTCAAAACAGACCGGCGGCGATGACCAGATCGGCGTGACTGTGATAGGGGTGCCGCATTCGCTGGCGAGCGCGGACGCGCTTTCGCCCAGTGCCGCCTCCATCCGGTCCAGCCCGGCGACTTCGGGATGGCGCAAGTCCACCGTCAGCCGCACTTCGCCCGGTGCGGTGTTGCGCGATCCCGGATAGGCCTGAAACAGCCCGATGGTGGCGAGCGAGCGGCCCGGATCGGACCGGCCGATTTGATCGACCGCCAGCGCCAGCCGCGCCGCGCTGTGCAGCGCATCGCGCCGCAGCGCCATCGGCGTGGTCCCGGCATGGCACGTCTGCCCGCGCACTACCACATCGAACCAGCGGATGCCCTGCACCCCGCTGACCACGCCAATGTCGAGCGCTTCGGCCTCAAGCACCGGGCCTTGTTCGATATGGAGCTCAAAATGCGCCGCCAATGCTTGCGCGCCGACCGGCGCATCGCCCGCGAACCCAGCCAAGGCCAGCGCCTCACCCAGCGTCACCCCGTCGCGATCCCGCTGCGCAAGCGCATAGTCGAGGCTGAATTCGCCCGCGAACACGCCCGACGCCACCATTGCCGGGGCAAACCGTGCGCCTTCTTCATTGGTCCAGTCGATCACCGCGAGCGGGTGGCGCGTTACAATCCCGGCGTCGTGCAACGTGCGCACCACTTCCAGCCCGGCCAGCACCCCCAGAATGCCATCGAACCGCCCCCCGGTCGGCTGGGTATCGAGATGGCTGCCCATCGCGATGGGGGCAAGCGCCGGATCGCTGCCGTCGCGCCGGGCGATGATCGTGCCCAACTGGTCGATCACGATGGTCATGCCGATGGCTTCGCACGCCGCGATCAGCCAGCGGCGCACGGCAATATCGGCCTCGCCCAGAGTCAGGCGGCACATGCCGCGCGCGGTATCGGGGATCGCGCCGAACCGCGCGGTTTCGTTCAGGCTGCGCCACAACCGGTCGGCATCGACGCGCAAGGCGGCGTGGTCGGTCATGGCAGCGGTTCGCGCCGCAAAGGCATTGTCATGCAATGGATGCTGCCCCCGCCGCGTGCAAACACGTCGAGCGGCGGATCGATCACCGTTACCTCGCGCGCGCGCAATTCGGCGTTGATCCGAACGCTGTGCGCCGGACTTATCACGCGGTTGCCGCCGAGCGCCAGCAGATTGCAGCTCATCGCCATGACTTCGGGATAGCTGGCGGCGATCACGTCGATCTCATGCGCGGCCAGAAACCGCGCAAAATCTTCACCCAAGACATCGATGCAGGCAACCGCCAGCCGGTCGGTCGCCATGCAGAACAGCACATCGAGATGCAGGAAATGTTCGGGAAATTCCTCTAGCCGCGTGGTCCAGCCCTGTTCGGCAAACCAGCCGGCAAACTGTTCGGCCCCGGCGCGGTTGGTGCGCACCCCCGAATGGCCGATAATCAGCAATCCGGGGCGCACGATATGGATATCGCCGCCTTCGACCACGCCCTGATGGGCAAAGCGGTAAAAGCCATCGGCGGCGAGGTGAAAATCGAGCACCCGCGCATATTCGCCACGCCGCTGCGGCAGCGCCAATTGCGTCAGCACCGGCCCCCATGGCGTCGTCTGGCTCGAATCGCGGGTATAGACTTGGTAGGGATGCGCGGGGCTGGGGGTCAGATAATGCGCGCGCACTTCGGCCGCATCGAGCGCGGCGATCAGCCCGTCCCATTGCCGCAGCATCGCCGCGCGATCAAATTGCGCCGATGAGGCCAGCGTCGAGACCGCTACCGCGTTGGTTTCGAGCCAGTGGTAATGATCGGGGCGGCACAGCAGCACATCGGTCAGCACCCCGGTTTCCGAATCCACAGTCCAGCGCATCGTGATCTCCGCCCAAGCAGCGCTATCTATACCCGCGCGGACGGGTCATGCAGCAACTTCTTTGACCAGGATCGCGCCCCATGCGGGCAGGAGTGCAGGCGTTGCGCCATTGATCGCCGCGATTGCTTCGCCGGGCGGCATGGCGTGGGCATGGCGGGCAGGGCCGATGTTGAACGCGCAATGGATAACCTCTGCGCCGCTGGTCCGGGTAAACGTCAAGACATCGCCGCGCGCGCGCACCGCGCTGCTGGCACCGCGCCGCAGCGCCGGATGCGCGCGGCGCAACGCCAGCAGCGCGCGGCAATGCGCCAGCAACGCGGCAGCATCGCCATCCTGCGCATCGACCGCGCGCGCGATATTGCCGGGCGACAGCGGCAACCACGGATCGCCGCTGGTAAACCCGCCATGGGCCGCGCCTGCCACCCACGGCATTGGCGTGCGCACGCCATCACGGCTCAAGGTCAGCGGCCAGTTGGCTATGGCTTCGGGGTCTTTGAGCAAGTGAAACGGGATGTCGTCTTGCTCCAGCCCCAGTTCCTGCCCCTGATAGAGGAACGCATTGCCGCGCAGCGTCAGCAGCAGCGCCAGCGCCAGCCGCGCAAACGCATCGCGCGATGCCGCATCGGCCCAGCGCGACACACAGCGCGGCGCATCGTGGTTTTCAAACGCCCAGCTTGGCCAGCCTTCGGCATATCCGTCAGTGCCGGGCCATTCGCCCAGCACTTTCGCCACGAGCGCGGCGGTCAACGCAGGGGCATAGAGGAAATCAAAGCCATAGGCGCTCGATAACCGCGTGTTTCCGGCGGTATAAGCCTTCATCAGCGGCATTGCCCCGTCGCCGCCGACTTCGGCGACGGTAAAGACCGCGCCATAATCATCGCACACGGTGCGGATGCGTTCGATCAGATCGACCACGCCGGGATGGTTCTGGCTGTGCGATTTGATCTGGAAATCATAAGGCCGGGTGCGCGCGCGGTCATCGCTGGCGGGCGGGTTGTCGGTCAGCGCCGGATCAAACAGCGCATGGTTGAGCGCATCGAAGCGGAACCCGTCTACCCCCCGGTCCAGCCAGAACCGCACGACATCGAGCAAGGCATCCTGCACCGCCGGCAAGTGGACATTCAGTTGCGGTTGGTCTTTCAGAAACTGGTGGAAATAATATTGCCGCCGCCGCGCATCCCATGTCCACGCCGGTCCACCGAACACCGATTGCCAGTTGTTGGGCGGGGTGCCGTCGGCGCGCGCGTCGGCCCAGACGTACCAATCGGCATGATCCCCATCGCGGCTGGCGCGGCTGTCGGCGAACCAGCGATGCTGATCGGAAGTATGCGCGAACACCAGATCGATGGTGACTTTCAGGCCGAGCGCGTGGGCGCGCGCGACCAGCGCATCGAAATCAGCGAGCGTGCCGAATATCGGATCGACATCGCGGTAATCGGCGACATCATAGCCATAATCGGCCATCGGGCTGGTGAAGAACGGCGAAATCCAGATCGCATCGACGCCCAGCTTGACCACATGATCGAGCCGCTCGGTAATCCCCGGCAAATCGCCGATGCCATCGCCGTCGCTGTCGGCAAAGCTGCGCGGATAGATCTGATAGATCACCGCCCCGCGCCACCATTCGTCGCCGCCATTCGGGCTTGTCGTCATCATCACCGGGCCTCGCACGCTGAAAGCGCGCGTGCTATACCGACGGCGCGATCCGGCGGTACGCCTTTTCGCACGCAGCGGCGATGACCGACGCTGGAATACGTATAACCGGAGTTATTCCGCAACCCCCGCGAAACACCAAAAGCCCCCTCCCCTTCAGGGGCAGGGGAATCGCATATGAGAATTGTGGTCTTGCAGAGATTGTAGAAAAGGATTCTTGAGAGGGCTGTTTGCTTTGGGAGCAGCCCGGATGGAGAGCCTGATTACGATTTTGCGCGAGGTTCGCGATCCGCGCGATT
>CAINGT010000034.1 GCA_903848655.1 uncultured Sphingomonadales bacterium | reverse complement strand
CATGCGAAAACAAAGACTCCTAGAGCATGATGCGATTCTTTCTTATCGCATCATGCTCTAGCGGGCATGGCTGACGCAGGAGGGTTGAGATGAGCGATACAGCGGTGGTTCTTGGCTATGGTCCGGTTGGACGGGCGACGGTTGCGCGGCTAAAGGCCAGCGGCAGACCGGTGCGCGTGGCGCAACGGTCGCGCCCGGCAGACTTGCCCGCAGGTGTGGGATTTACACCGTGCGATGTGCGCGATCCCGCATCGGTGCGCGCCGCGCTGGCCGGGGCGGCGCAAGTCGCAGTTGCGATTGGCTTGGCCTATACGGGTACGGTCTGGCAGCGGGATTGGCCGCTGGCGATGCAGAACTTGCTCGATGGCTGTGCGGAGCAAGGCGCGCGGATGGTATTTTTTGACAATTTGTACATGGTCGGCCCGCAAACTGCGCCACTGACCGAAGCGATGCCGTTGACCACGAATGGCCGCAAGCCGGCTGCCCGCGCGAAGATCACGCAGATGTGGCAGGCCGATGGCCGGGTCTCGGTCGCCGCACTGCGCGCGCCGGATTTCTATGGCCCCGGAGTCACCCTGTCGCACCTTGGCGCGACCGGGCTTGCCGCCATTGCGCAAGGCAAAGCGGCGACATTCCTGTTTTCGCCCGATCAGCCGCATGATTATGCCTATGTCCCCGACATTGGCCGCGCCATGGTCACGCTGCTCGATGCGCCTGACGATGCCTTTGGGCGGGCGTGGCACATGCCTTGCGCGCCCACACGCACATCGCGCGAAATTCTGGCGCTGGGGGCGGCGAGCGCCGGGGTGCCACTGCGCTTGCGCGTCCTGTCGCCGCTGATGGTCGATTGTCTGGCGCTGGCGATGCCGTTCATGCGCGAAATGCGCGAAATGCGGTTTCAATGGGATCGGCCTTATCAGGTCGATGCCAGCGCGTGGCAGGCGCGGTTCTGGTCAGACGTCACGTCCTTTGAGGATGGCGTGGCCGCGACGGTGCGCGCGTTTGCGCCATGACCGGCGCGGACCGCGCCGCGCGCGCGCCCGATTGCACCCGCTGCGAAACCGGGTAATACTCGGGGCTTGCGTGGCCAAGCCACACGCACCCGCGTACCATTCGGAGCCGTCGATGCGATCCTCGGGCAAGAGTTCAGGGTTTTCCGGCGCTACGCGGGTCAATCGGCGTGCGGTTACCGCCGGATTGCTGGGTGCGGCGCTCGCCCCGGCGGTGCGCGCGGCAGAGCGCGACTCAACGGTGACTTTGCCGTTTGCCAATGGTGAACGGCCGCTCGCGCGCTTTGCGCAAAAGCGACCCTTGATCCTGCAAACCAGCCGCCCGCCGCAGTTGGAAACACCGTTCGGCGTGTTTGACCAAGGGTTGTTGACTCCCAACGATGCCTTTTTCGTGCGCTATCATGTTTCGGGATTGCCGCTCGATCTCGATCCGGCGACATTCCGCTTGCACGTATCGGGCAGCGTTGCGCACGAATTGTCGTTGTCTTTGCGTGACTTGCAGCGCGATTTTCCGACTGCGGAAGTGGTCGCGGTCAACCAGTGTTCGGGCAATGGGCGCGGATTTTCGCAGCCGCGCGTGGCGGGGGGACAATTGGGCAACGGCGCGATGGGCAATGCGCGCTGGCGCGGGGTGCCGCTGCGCGCGGTGCTTGATCGCGCCGGGGTCAAGCCCGGCGCGCGGCAAGTGGTGTTTTCCGGGCTCGATCAGCCGCCGGTGCCGACAATCCCGGAATTTGCCAAAGCGCTCGATTTGGATCATGCCCGCCAAGACGATGTGCTGCTGGCCTGGGCGATGAATGGGGCGGCGCTGCCGTTCCTCAATGGCTATCCGCTCCGGCTGATCGTGCCGGGCTATTATGGCACATATTGGGTCAAGCATCTGTCGCAGATCAGCGTGATCGACAGCGTGTTTGATGGGTACTGGATGGCCAAAGCCTATCGCATCCCCGATACCGACTGCGGCTGTGTGCCGCCGGGGACAAAGCCCGATCATACCCGCCCGATTGGCAAGCTCAATCTGCGCTCGTTCATCACCAGCCACGCCGATGGGGCCGTGGTGCGCGCGGGGCATGATCTGGTGCTGCGCGGGATTGCATTCGATGGCGGCAGCGGGATTGCCGGGGTGGAGATCACCGGCGATGGCGGGCAGACGTGGCTGCCGACCCGGCTGGGCGAAGATTTGGGCCGATACTCGTTTCGCGGCTGGCAGACCGCGCTGCGGCTGGAGGTGGGCAGCCATATCATCGGCGTGCGCGCGACGAGTGTTGCGGGGGAAGTGCAGCCTATGACCGCACTATGGAACCCGGCGGGCTATCGCCGCAACAGCGTGGAAACGATCCGGTTGGAGGCACGGGCATGAAGCGGCTTGGCAATGGGCTGCTGGCGCTGGCCGCGATCACGCTGTTGAGCGCGGCGAGTTATGACTTGCCGCCCGAACACCCGGTCGATTTGGGCAACAGCCCCGAGGCCGCGCTGGTTACCGAAACCTGCGCCGCGTGCCATTCGCTCGATTACATCATCCGCCAGCCCGACCTTGGCGCGGCAGGCTGGACCGCCGAAGTCACCAAAATGCGCGCCGTCTATGGTGCGAATGTCGATGACGATAGCGCCAAGCGCATTGCCGCGTGGCTGGCGACGCGCAAATAGCGGGTTTTGCGCTGACACCCCAATGTTTCAACTCCATAGCCCCCTCCCCTGATGGGGCAGGACTGTCGCATATGACGTCTGACACAGAAATACGAAGCACACTGACCGACAATTCGGCGTGAGTTACCCTGGGTCCTCCCCCCTTGGGGGAGGTGGCAGCCCGCAGGGCTG
>CAINGT010000033.1 GCA_903848655.1 uncultured Sphingomonadales bacterium | reverse complement strand
GTCAAATCAGTCATAGCATTATCAGCCTTTCTGTATCGACCAGTCGCGCATCGGATGCGATCAGGTCCTCATAAATCGCCAGCTTTTCAGCCAGCTTTGCCTCAAACGAAATGCAGGCGTTACCGATTGCCTCTTGGATTGCCGGATCTGGAAAACACCGGATCACGGGCATTTTCATGCCGCCGCTGTAGCTGATGTAATCCAGCCATTTGCGCTCGGTGACGAACAATGCCGACTGCACCTGAATGAGATTTTCGGCCGGAATTGTGCCCGTCGCTGCGCATTCAATCAGCAGTTTCATTTGCAGCTTTTGCAGCCGGGATTTGCATTCGATCTGGCCATCATCGCCAACCAGGCCGTCAGGCGAGCAACCGATGGGAAAGCCTAGCTTGTCGTTGGTGATGAATCCGACTTCCTCGACGGGCGCATAATTCGCCGCATATTTTGACCGGGCGTGCTCTTCCTCGAACGTGCCGCGCTCCATGTCATAGGACTGGTAATGCGGCTCGACGTACCTGGTGATGCGCTGGGCAAGCAGTTCGTACAGGTGGGTCCGCACGTTGTCATTGTCGGCAACTTTGAGTGTCGGCGTGATGATCAGTTTCATCTCCGATGCGGTGAGAATCCCGCGCCGGACTTCAATCCATGCCTCGGTGCCTTGCTCGATGTCGCGGTGGATGGTGATCGTCACAACACCCTCCCACAACACACGCCAATCAGCGCCGCGCCACACAGCGCAATGAGATACAGCGCCAGGCCACCCGCCATGATGCCGGTGAACGATGCGCCGGGGATGCCGGCGGCGCGGGCTTCGGTGAGGAGGTGGCGGATGCTCATGCGTACCCCCCACTCAACATCAAAGCCGTAACCACGACATCGATATGGTCATGCGCGTAGGGGCAAACCTTGGCCGTCATCTCGACCACAAGCCCGCCGGGCACTTCGATGTCTGCCGCCTCGATCTGGTCGCACAGCAGCGCCGCGCCAGACCGGGCAAACTCGCCGTCGAACCGGATTGTGAACGTGTCCTGCGAGCCGGTGAACGTCGCGCTGGCCCATTGCGTTTCGCTGTGGCTGACGAGGCGACCGGTGTGGCGGGTGGCTTCGTGCAGGGCTTGTGCGATGCGGACGGGTGCGGGGGTTGTGGTGGTCATGGTCATGCCTCCCACCGGGCCATCATCGCGTCATCGCGGCGGCATTGTTCGCGCCATTCTGCGGCTTCTGCGCGATCAGCAGCGACAACTTCCCACATCTCGGCTTGAATGCCGGGGTTGTCCTGCACGATGTCCCACGCCCAATCCGGCGCAACTTTGCCGTCGTGCGTGACGGTCAGGACTTCGATTTCATCATCGCACGCTGGGTCGATGCGGGTTGCCCGTGAACCGCCGTGAACGCGAAAAATGATTCTCACATCCATCTCGGCGGTGGTGACGCCGGCGTGGTCTGTTTGATCGACGCATGTGGTCAAGGTGTGGTTCATGCCGCCTTACTCCCAAGCATCGGCGCCGCATTTTCCAGCGCCTCTTTTGCCTCGCGCAGATACTGCAAAGCGCGGTCGATATTGCCGGAGCGCAAGGCCAGTTCAGCCCAGCCAATGTGTCCGTGCGTGTAGCCAATCGCGTAGTGCGGGCTGGTTTTGTCGACGGCGCTCATGCCGCAATCCGATCGTCAGCCCGAACCACACGAACCGCAGTCCGCTTGCCATCGGCGTCAAGCGCCGCAACCCGGACCCACGTGATGTCATCCCATGCGATCAGTTCGAGCGTGGCGCTGCGGAACACCAGCACGCCAGCGTCGCTGACTTCACGCACATCGGCGTCGCAGCGTTCCATGCCCGCCGTGCGGATGTCGATCGCCATCGTGCGGGGCAGCGGGTTGAACTGGGCGTCGCGGCGGAACTTGTATTGCGCGAACGGGGTGATGATGGGGCGAAGGGTTGCCGACATGGCCAAGTCTCCTAAGGCATCGTTGCCTTGTGAGACTTGTTGTCACAGATTGTGATTATGTGGTCAAGCGAAAAATGTCACACTTTGTGATAGCGCGACACACGGATATCCAAGCGCATGATACGGTTTAAAAAATTATGGGTTTAAGCCGGTGATGCCGATGAAATGTGAAACGGCGACAATTAATTTCAGAACGACATAAGTGGCGCAACTAAACATAAACATGCTGGCGATTGATGCGCCAAAATGCCGCACTAATAACCCATTACGTCGGAACATGCTTTTCCGTTCAAATCGATAATTCGCAATCAATTTGAAGGGCCACAAGGTGGTGACAAGCCATCTTGCTTTTGGGTCTCGCACGTATGCTGGCTGATTATAAATTGGCTCAGACATATCATTTCCGACCACGCCAAAACCTGTAGCGATGTATCCGGCGAAAATGGAAACCTCCAGAATCACAGCCTATCCGCGCTTTCTACGTGGCGTTGTGTTCGATGGCTTAGCTTCCAATTCCTCAGCGACCATCAGTTTTGCCATTTCGACAAGTTTGCGCTGGTTGCGCATAGATGCTGTCGCCCAAATTTCGATAATGTCGTTGTCCAGGTCGTGCGGATCAAACCTGTCCAGCATTCCCACGGTTGTGTCGAGTGCGTCCGCCAGCTTGCGCAGCCATTTCAAAGACAGGCCTCGTTCGCCGGTTTCCAGATAGCCGATCATGTTTGCGTTGGTCCCGACGCGCTCAGCCAGCTCGGCTTGCGTCAGGTGGCGATAATCTCGCCATGCCCGCAGGAAGTTCGGGCCACCATTCTTGTCATCGTCGGCCATCGTCACAGTATGCGACATGCCAGAAAATTGATCGACACACAGACTGTGATCAAATGGGCTTGACTGCAATATCACAATCTGTGACATTGCTCGCATGTTAGACAAACCCACCATCGATCAGCTTCGCGAAGCTGCCGGCATCAGCCGATCATACGCTTCGATGATTTTGAGCGGAGCGCGCCGGAATATCCCGCGCGCCCTTGCTATCCATATTTTGCGAAAGACCGGCTGGATGCACCCAAGCATCGCCGATCTGACGCCTGAGCAAATTGCGGTGTTTGAACAGGTCGAGCCGTATCGAACCGAAAAGGCCGCCTGACCGATGGCCCTCGCCCGCGAACCCATCCTTGACCAACAAGCCCAAGACGCGCCGACGTGCCGCGCGGTGTTTCCTAGCGCTTCACTTGCCGTCCGCACTGAACCGGTGGGCGCCGACAAGATGCGCCTGACGATGCACTTTGGCCCGATCGCTGTGCAAGCGATTCTGTCGCACGACGAGGCGGCGTTTCTGTTCGAGCCTCGCGGACAGGCAGCCTGACCCATGTGGCTGAACCGCACATGCAAAGCCTTTTGCAGCATCCCACAGATGATGACTGGCAAAGAAAGGGTTTCCGCGCTGATATTGATGGGCAGTGGCTCGTTGGCTGGCATGACGCTTGCCGGCCTACCTGTTTTCGGCCTTGCCTGCTCAGCCGTCTTTGTCGGTGCCGCCTTCGTGGCTGTGGTTCGCCAAGGCATTGAAGAATGGAAATGCCAAGAGAATTGCACCCATCGCCCCGGCTGCATCCATGCACGCCCAGAGCGCGGATTTGACGGGGAAGTTGAGCGCGAAGGCGATGCCCAACACGAAGCCCATCGTTGCGTAGCTTGCGGGGACAAGCGCGAGGTTGACGATTTTTCGCAGCCAATTGAAGGCATCGCGACGGGTGAACGCCAGTCCGCCGATCCCGCCGATAATGGCGACCATGATCGTAACGAAAATCTGCATGCCGAATCCCCCGCTGACCTGAACAGTCTGGCTGGTCCTGCAACCTCTGGCAACGGGGGCATCTGACCGATGGGCCGGGGGGCAAAAAAACGCATCGCACACGGGATATGCCAACGCCGTTCGATCCGGGTCACGCCGTTGATCGAAGGATCCTGGCACATCGCGATCATCGACGGCGCACGGGCGGTGGAGACGATCATCGTCCCGGCTGGTGCGCCTGCGGAACTGTTCAAGCCGGTGGGGGAATAGCCGATGCTTACCATCATACTGCCTGCCGCCGCGTATCTGGCGCTCGTTTTGCTCGCGGCGAAGTTCTGCGGGTTTAACGATGCCGTGCAGCGCGCTGATGCCGACGAGTATTGTTCAAGCGATGACTGGTGGGATCTGTGACGCACGACACCCGCGCCATCCTCCGCACCGCTGCCCGCGCGCACTGGCGGCACGATTTCACCGGTCGGACCCCCCTGCGGCCGGCGAACGATGCCGGGGCGGCTGGCGGCTACAGTCGCCCCGGTATTTGTGATCCTGCGGGCGGGATGCCCGGCGCTGTTCCTTTCCATGGGGTGATTTATGGCATCTAAGGCGGCGGCAAGTATCCCGACATTTTTCCCTCCAAGTGAGGAAGATTGTCTGAAATCGATATCGCTCGCGATTATCCGTTTGCGGTCAAATGGTTGGTCACGGGGTGATCTGGCACGCGAATTGGGGTGCAGCAAAGACACCATCGACAATGCGACGAACGAAAAAACGATGCTGTCGTTCAATAGCATCGCGCTGCTTGCGTTCAAGTTTCCCGATGAGTTCCGCCTGGTTGAAACGCTGTGGTCTGCGCGGGCTTGTGCGCCGCTGACTGTCGCGGATCGGCTTGAACGCATTGCAGCTGATACAGCCGCTATTCAACGCGAGGTGGCGTGATGACCCTCGCCCATCGTACCGCGCACGACATGGCGAAATGCCTGGCCAGCTACATCGACAGCCCAGAGCGCATCCAGTCCGAGGTTGCGACCGTGTGGGACAACCCGCCGCATCTGTGGGCGATCAAGCGTTACCGCAAGCAGCACCTGAACCCCAAGGTCATGCTGGCAACGCGGGATTACGAACGCGGCGTGGTCAATGACGACGAGCGCTATGCAGACGAGATGGCGCGATCCAGTGCGGCTTTGCGCGATGGTGTGATTTCGCTGCTGCTCGATATGCGGTGCCGGGGGAACGCGACATGACCCGGCGCGAGGCTCAATTGCGCGCACTGGCGTCGGTCGAACAGGCGCGCGCCAATCTGGCGGCACGCGAACACACCGCGTCCGACCTGGCTGTTGAACTGTGGCGGGCTGGCAAGTCGGTCAACGAGGTTGCGGCGGAAATCGGCATATCGCGGGCCACGGTGTTGCGGCGGTTGCGTGCGGCTGGCGTGCGTTGCGACCACGCGGAAAACAGCCGACGGATTGCGCTGCGTCATGGTCGCCGGGTTTCGTGGACGCCTGACATGATCGAGGCGTTTGTGCGGGCTCGGCATTCGCGGGTTCGGTATGTCGATTGCGCGCGGCTGATCGGGGTCGGGCTGCATTCGATCAAGGCCAAGGGTCGCGAACTCGGGCTGGATGGGCGGCGGGCATGACAGTCACCCTGCGCCCCTATCAACAAGCCCTGATCGAAGGTGGTCGCGAGGCATACCGGCAGGGTGCGAACTCCGTGCTGTTCTGCCTGCCCACTGGCGGCGGCAAGACGGTCACGGCATCGACCATCGTCCACGGCGCGGCGCAACGGCGTAACACGGTCTGGTGGTTGTGCCATCGCCGCGAGCTGGTCGCGCAAGCCTCGCGCACGTTTTACGATCTGGGCATTCCGCATGGCACGGTGCAGGCCGGGCACGTGTCCGACCCGCGCGCGCTGGTGCAAGTCGGTTCGATCCAGACCGTTGCGAACCGGCTTGACCAGTTGCCAGAACCTGGCCTGATCATCTTTGACGAGGCGCACCATATTGGCGCGGGGTCATGGGACGCGCTGTTTCATCGGTTCCCCCGCGCGCGCAAGCTGGGCCTGACCGCGACACCGTGGCGGCTAGATGGTCAAGGGCTCGGGCGCTGGTTCAATGTCATGGTCGAGGGGCCGACCGTTGCGGAACTGATCGAGGCGGGCGCTCTGTCGCCTTATCGCTATTTCGCGCCGTCCAAGCCTGATCTGTCGGCGGTGGGCATCACGGGCGGTGACTATCAGCGCGGCGCTTTGTCGCAGGCTATGGCGCGGCCGCAAATCGTTGGCGATGCGATCGAGCATTACCGCAACCTGTGCCCCGGCAAGCGCGCTGTGGCGTTCGCGGCGGGTGTCGAGAACTCGATGCAGATTGCGGCGCAGTTCAACGCGGCTGGCATTCCGGCTGAACACGTTGACGGGTCGATGTCTGCCGAAATGCGCGACGCCGCGGTTGAACGGTTCAAGGCTGGGCAAACGCTGATTCTGTCGAATGCCGACCTGTTTGGCGAAGGGTTCGACGTTCCAGCGATCGAGGCGGCAATCCTGTTGCGTCCGACCAAAAGCCTGAGCCTGCACCTTCAGCAATGCGGCCGGGCGCTCCGTCCAATCGAGGGCAAGACGGCGATCATCCTGGATCATGCCGGGAACATCGATCACCACGGCCTGCCTGACGATGTGCGGCAATGGGATCTGGCCGACCGGGAAAAGCGGCGCAAGGGCGAAGTGGCTGAGGTCACGACGCGGCAGTGCAAGAATTGCTTTTACGTCTATCGGCCCGCGCCGAAGTGTCCGGGGTGTGGGCATGTGCCGGAAGTCGTCGCGCGCGAGATTGAGGTGGTCGAGGGGACTTTGGCCGAGGTCCGCAAGTCGGAAATTCGGTCGATCACCCGCGAAACATCGCCCCGCGAAATTTCGACACTGGAAGGTCTACGCACGCTGGCCCGGCTCCGTGGATATAAGCGCGGCTGGGCATCGCATGTCTGGAAAGAGCGTCTGGCGAAAGGACGTGCGGCATGAGCGTCAAACACGACGATCTGGTGCGATCAATCCGCCTCTACATTTCCGAGATTGGCGGCGTGTCAATCAAAACTGATACGCCGGGACTGTTGTTCGACAAGGTGGGCCGTCCGGTCAAGATCGGCACCAAAGGCGTGTTGGACATTCATGCGTGCATCAAGGGCCGGTTCGTCGCCATCGATGCCAAGATCGGGCGGGACCAGCTTAAGCCAGACCAGCGTCAATACGCCCATGCGGTGCAGACAAAGGGCGGCATCGCGTTCGCGGCCCATTCCGTCGATGACGTCAAGAACGTCCTGATCGCGGAGGGCCTGGTCCATGTATGACCCCGACACGATCACAAGCCTGTCGGTCATCGCGGCGTTTTCCGAAAAGCCGGTTGAGGCGATGGGTGTCGATTGCTGGAATTATCTGGCGTCGTACTGGCGAGACATCGAAGCCGACACGCCCGCAAAGCTGTGGTGGGGGCTGGACTATGACCACGCCGCCATCGCGCGCGCGCTGCGCATCGATCGGGCTGACCCGCCGGCACTCTATGCGCTGATGCCGTTTCGCTATGCCAAGATCGATGGCCGTCACCTGATTTTGGCCGCTTATCCGACGCCGATGGTTTTCGAGGATGCCGACGCGGACTGGCTGAATATCGAGACCGTGATTGCATGGGAGCCGACCACGAACACCGCACATGTCATGGGCGATGCCGGGCCGCAACTCGTCGGCCACGTCACCGAAACAGACCCGACCGTGTTTGCCGACCCTCGCGCGTTTTTTACGGCGTGGTTGCGCCAACGGGCATGGTACTATGGCGCGCGTCAGGAGGCGTCACAGCGCCAGTTCGCCGCGATCCCCGCTGAGCCCCGGCTGTTGCCTGGCGCGCTGATCGTCGGTGACCCGGAGCGGATCGCGTGGCCCATTCATTCCATGCCTGATCGGTTTACCTGCGTCGGCATCGACCCGCGCGCGGTGAACAAGGCTATTCTGAAATTCGCCAAGCTGCCGATGTGCGCCGGGCTCGATATGGTGAAGGCGGCATGATGGCGGAACCGATAGACCTTCAGGCTTGGAAGGGGCGGCTTCAGTCGTCCAAGCAGGGTTATAAGAAGAATATGACGAACCTGATGATGTTCATCGAGAACGTCAGGGAGTTGGGGCCTAACCTTCGTTGGAATGAACTGGCGCAGCGGGCGGAATGGTATGGCAAGCCTCTGGCTGATGCCGACCTGATCGATATTCGCTTGCACCTTGAACGCAGTGGTTTCGAGCCGAGCGTGTCCGACGTTTACCCTGCCGTGATGCGCCACGCGCGCCAGAACGCTTTTCATCCGGTACGCGACTATTTGGCCGCGCAAGTGTGGGACGGGACCAGGCGTCTCGATCATTGGATGCAGGCGTGCCTCGGTGCCCGTGATGCGGCGTTCGTTCGTGCTGTGGGCCGAAAGACGCTGATTGCCGCCGTCGCGCGCGCGTATCAGCCTGGATGCAAGGTCGATACGGTGTTGGTGCTGGAAGGCCCGCAAGGCATTCGCAAGTCTACTGCGATTGCCGCCTTGTTCGGCCCCGAAGTCACGGCGGAATCCGTCAACCTGTTCGACGCGCACAACAAGATGGTCATGTCGATGATGGGGGCATGGTGTGTCGAATTAGCCGAGTTTATCGCGATCCAGCGCAAAGAGCAGAACACAGTCAAGGGCATGATTTCGATGCGCGCCGATACGGTTGTGCTGCCCTATGCCAAGATGGCCTCAACCCATCCCCGGCAGTGCATTTTCTTTGGTACGATCAATCCTGGCGAAAGTGGTTATCTGACCGACAGCACTGGCAACCGGCGTTATTGGCCCGTAGCCGTGACATCGGCAAACATCGAACTGATCCAGAGCAGGCGCGACCAGATATGGGCAGAGGCGCGGCAAGCATATGAGGCTGGAGAACCTTGGTGGTTGACTGCCGATGAAGAAGCCCTTGCCGCTGAACAGGTGGCAGAGCGCGAAGAATATGACGTTTGGGAGGAAATTCTAGGCGGAAAGCTGGCCGAATATCAGACCGTAACCACGGCTGCGGCGCTGGAATTGCTCAACATTCCGCACGAACGCAAGGACCGGCGTGCTGAGTTGCGGGTAGCCAAATGCCTGCGCAAACTGGGTTTTGAGATCAAGATCAGCAAAGCTGGAGAGCGCAAGAGTGTGCGTGTCTGGCGACGAATAACATGATGAAAAATCACCACATTCGACCCGTCTACGCTTCCGTCTACGGAAGTGTCTACGCTTGTCCGTTTGTCTACGCTTCTTTTTTTGCGCCGCGAACGCAAAGTCTACACAAGCGCACCATGTCTACGCTCTCAAAAACATCTTGCGTAGACACAAGCGTAGACGCTGAAACCCGCAGAAATCTGCCACCTTTCCCCTCTGTCTACTCTTTCTACTCTTATTCTAAAGAAAAGAAAGAAAGAGAGAGAAAAGAGGGCTGGGGGAGGAATACGCGCGCGCGAGGGATGAGTAGACGCGTTTTTAGAGGGGAATTGCAATGACGATCATAGACCGCAAGTTCATGGATTTTGCACGCGAGAGGGCGATGGCTGGGGATGGTCAATTCGCCATCGCATACGCTCAAGCGATGGTTGCCGAGGCAGGCGCGGACATCGCCTATCAGGTCAAATTCCTGGGTAATGGTGATGCCGCATCGAATATGGGCGCAATCGAAGCGCTGGGTAAGGTCATGCTGGAAGGGATGGCGGAACTCTCGGGCGCGATCGGTGACCTCGCCTCCCGATGACCCACACCAGCCTCACCCCATTCCTCATCCCGAAAGGACAAGCCATGCAGATGAGACTGAATTTCGGAAATCCCGCGCTCGAGGCCCGGCATGCTTTGATTGGGGCGGCATTGGGCAATCGGTGCGAGCGCTGCCTGCTCGACAAGCGCAAAACGCCGAGGGGCTCGCGCGATGTCGTGCTGACCGATCACGAGGTCGAACTCGTTCGCCAGGTCTATGAGATGGGCGGCATCTCGGTGCGCGAACTGGCCAAGAAGTTCGAAGTGTCCCGGTCGCACATCGGGGACATCGTGACGTTTCGTCGGAGGCCTTATGCCGCGTGAACCCAAACCACGAGGGCGCCCCACAAAGCGCTCTCCTGAGGTCGAACAGCGTATTTTGGCCGGGCTGAGCAAGGGCACGCCGCTGACTGTGATTTGCCTCGGTGACGATATGCCTGATGACAGGACAGTGAGGGATTGGCAGGCGAGCGACCCCGAGTTTTCCGCTGCCATCGCGCGCGCGCGCGAAGCTGGGTTCGACCAGATCGCGCTCGATGCGCTGGCCATTGCCGACGACACCGAAAACGACACGGTGCAGACCAAAGAGGGCGAAAAGCCCAACACCGAATGGATCAGCCGGTCACGCCTTCGTGTCGATACGCGGCTCAAGCTGCTCGCGAAGTGGGATCCCAAACGCTACGGTGAGCTGCTCAAGCTGGGCAACCCCGACGGCACGAGCCTCGATCTGGCAGACCGGCTGACCAAGGCACGAGAGCGCGCGGCGAACATCGATCATGGCGAATGATCCCCAGGCTGACCTGGCCGACGATATAGGCGCATTCGCGTTCGATCCCTATGCTTATGCGCTCTACGCCTTCCCATGGGACCAGGGCGAGCTGGCCGGCATCCATGGTCCGCGCAAGTGGCAACGCGATGTCATGGACACGATCAGGGCGCACCTGTCTGACCCTGACAAGCGATTCACACCTTGCCGGATCGCGCGCGCATCTGGCCACGGTATCGGCAAATCTGCGCTAATTGCGATGCTGGCCAAGTGGGCGCTCGACACCTGCGTCGACACGCGCATCATCGTCACGGCCAACACTGAAAGCCAGCTGCTCACCAAGACAAGCCCCGAACTGGCGAAGTGGGCGCGCCTCGCGATCACCCGGCCGTGGTTCAAGTCGAACGCCACCAGCATGGTTTCGACCATGCCGGATCGCGACAAGAGCTGGCGCATGGATCTGGTCACATGGTCCGAGAACAACACCGAAGCGTTCGCCGGGCTGCACAACCAGGGCAAGCGCATCGTTCTGATCTTTGACGAGGCCAGCGGCATTGCGAAAAAGGTCTGGGAGGTCGCGCTCGGTGCGATGACCGACGAGTTTACCGAGATCATCTGGCTTGCGTTCGGCAACCCGACATCGAACACCGGCGAATTCCGTGAAGCGTTCGGTAAGCAGCGCAAACTGTGGAACACGCGCCAGATCGACAGCCGCACGGTGGAGGGCACCAACAAGGCCTATCTGCAGGAACTGATCGACACCTATGGCATCGACAGCGATGTGGTGAAGGTGCGCGTGCTGGGTCAGTTCCCAAGCGCCAGTTCGATGCAGTTCATCGGCAGCGACATCGTCGACCAGGCGCGCACTGCCCCGCTTGGGCCTGTGCTGATCAGTGACCCCGTGGTGTTCGGCGTCGACTGCGCGCGGTTCGGCGATGACCATTCGACACTAGCCATTCGCGCCGGCCGTGACGCCCGGTCACGCGCTTGGAAGCGGTGGGACAACACCGACGCCATGACGCTCGCCGGTGACATCGCGATCGAGGCCGGCATCTGGCACCCCGATGCGATCTTCGTCGACGCGGGCAATATCGGCGCCGCGGTGGTCGATCGTCTGCGCCAACTGATCCCCGACACATTCGTGGCCGAAGTGTGGTTCGGGGCGAAGTCATCGCGCCAGGCTGATTACAATGGCAACCGCGTGCGTGTGGCCAACAAGCGTGCCGAGATGTGGGCCAACATGCGCGAATGGCTCAGGGGCGGTTTCATTCCTGACCACCAGGGCCTTGCCGATGACCTGATCGGGCCCGAGTACACCTTCGACGCAGACAACGCGATCCTGCTCGAGAAAAAGGAGCATATGAAGGCGCGCGGCCTGCCATCGCCAGACGATGCCGATGCGCTGGCATGCACCTTTGCCGAGATGGTCGCGCCGCGCGCGCTGCCCTCTAGCCGTGACATGCGCAACTATCCGCGTCCGCGTGGGTCAACAGGCCGGGAATATGATCCTTACGCAATGTAGGGACACCCATGCCGGAAGCCGCCACACAATTCCAATCGACCGCGCTGCTCGAGCTGTCGCGCGATGTCGTGCGCATCAACGGGATTGTGAACCATCCGGATGTGCGCCCGCTGATCGGCGAGGTCGAATTCGGCGATGTCGATATGTCGCCATTCGTCGAGGTCGACCAGCACTGGTTCCTGATGGGCGAGCATGGTGGGTTTGCCGCGTTATGGCGCGCGCCCGCTGTCTATGAGATCCACACGTTCATCCTGAAGACGGGGCGCGGCCGATGGGCGCGCAATGCAGCGTTCGAGGCGCTGACCTATGCCTCGATCCATGGCGCGCAAATGCTGTTCACGCTGGTTCCGTATGAGCGGCCAGAGGTCGAACTGTTCACGACCATGATGGGGTTCAAGCCGACCGGGCAGGATGTGCCGCTGATGGGCGTGCCGCACATGGTCTATAAGCTGGGAGCGATCTGATGCCTGCTGTTCCGATTATCGCCGCTGCGGCGGCTGTCGCGAGCGTCGGCGTGGGGCTCTACAGCGGGATCAGTTCCGCCAATGCGCAACGCAATGCGGCGGCGCAGAACGCAGCGCAGCAGGCGCGTATGCAAAAGCAGGCAGATGCGCGGTTACCAAACACTGCCGCTATCATGGCTTCGGCACAGTCGCAGGCCGGATCGTCGTCGGGCACGAACCTGACCCAGGGCAGCGCCGGCAATGCGCCATTGGGCGGCGGCCCGACGTTGTTGGGTGGCGGCACCTGACATGGCTGAATTGACCGATATCGAACGGATGTTGCGCCGGCATTCGGCGATGAAGCAGGAGCGCCAGTCGTGGTTACCGCACTGGCAGGAGCTGTCGACATACCTGCTGCCGCGCAATGGCCGGTATTTCCTGCAGGATCGTGACCGGGGCCACAAGAAGCACAACAACATCTACGACAATACCGGGACGAGGGCTTTGCGCACACTGGGCGCCGGGCTGATGTCTGGCCTCACATCGCCAGCACGGCCATGGTTCCGGCTTGGTGTCGAGGATACCGACCTGATGGCGTCACAGCCGGTCAAGGTCTGGCTTGACCAGGTCCGCAACAAGATGCTGGCGATCTTTGCCAAGTCGAACACCTATCTGTCGCTGCACTCGATCTACGAAGACCTGGGCTGTTTCGGCACCTCGGCATCGCTCATGCTGGATGACTTCGAGGATGTCATCACGCACTACACCAGTCCGAACGGCGAGTTTTGCCTTGGCACCGACTACCGCGGCAACGTCAATGCGATGAGCCGCGAGTTTCAGAAGACCGTGGGCGAACTGGTCGGTGAGTTCGGGTATGATAATTGCTCGCAAACCGTGCGCAGCCTCTACGACAGCAGCAGCTATAACGGTTGGGTCACAGTGATGCATGTGGTCGAGCCGCGCGACATGCGCGACGCCAGCAAGCAGGACGGCCGCAACAAGCGCTTTGCCTCGTGCTATTTCGAAATGGGCCGCGACAAGGACAACAAGTTCCTGTCCGAGGGCGGCATGGACAGCTTCCGCGTTTTGGCCCCTCGCTGGCAGAAACTGTCGGGCGATGTCTATGGAATGTCACCGGCCATGGATGCGCTGGGCGATGTGAAGCAGTTGCAGCACGAGCAGCTGCGCAAGGCCAACGCGATCGACTATCAGACCAAGCCGCCTTTGCAGGTTCCGACATCGATGAAGAATCGCGAAGTCGACCAGTTGCCCGGTGGGATCACCTATGTCGACGCGTCGTCACCAAGCCAGCAGATCCGCACCGCGTTCGATGTGAACTTGAACCTGCAATACCTGCTCGAGGATATTCAGGACGTTCGCGGCCGGATCAATTCAGCCTTCTACGCCGATCTGTTCCTGATGATCAGCCAGGATCCGGCCGGGCAAATGACCGCGACCGAGGTGGCCGAGCGCCACGAAGAAAAGATGCTGATGCTCGGGCCAGTGCTTGAGCGGTTGCAAGGCGAACTGCTGACCCCGCTGGTCGAGATGACGTTCGAGCGGATGGTCAAGACCAACATCCTGCCGCCGCCGCCGCCCGAACTGCAGAACATGGAGCTTCAGGTCGATTTCATTTCGATACTGGCTCAGGCGCAGCGCGCGATCGGCACCAATGGGCTCGACCGGTTTGTCGGCTCGCTCGGCGCGGTGGCGCAGATGAAGCCCGAGGTGCTGGACAAGTTCGACAGCGACAGCTGGGCCGATGTCTATTCGGATGCGCTTGGCATCGATCCGACACTGATCGTGGCCGGCGATAAGGTTGCCATGGTCCGACAGGCTCGAGCCCAGGCGCAGGCGCAGCAGGCGCAGGCTGAACAGGCGCAGCAGATGGCAGATGCCGCCCAGAAGGGCGCAGGAGCCGTTGCAGCGCTGCATGGCGCCGGGGTCGCGCCGCAAGACGTAATGGCAGGCCTGACGGGCTACGGTGGATAATAGAGGAGAATTCGATATGGGCTATCTCAAGGTCAACAAAACGCAGATCACCGCATATGGCGGCGACAACGCCAAACCGCAGGCGCTGGATTATGACGGCGTGGCTGTCACCCCGGCCGACGCGACCGTGCTGCCCAACGGCATCTGCCGTGGCGTTTTCGTCACGGGCACGACCGGCAACATCGCGGGCACCACGCCCAGCGGCGCGACGGTGGTGCTGACCTCGGTGCCTGCCAACACCGTGGTGCCGATCGACCTGTCCATCATCGCGGCGACATCGACCACGGCGACGGGCATCCTTGCGCTCTACTGAGGATCAAGCCGATGAAACTGGTCAGCATGAAGCGCGCCGACGACGACGATATGGATACCATATCCTATTCGGCGCCGAATTACGGCTATGGCCTGTCGATCTGCCTTAACGAGGATCAGTGCGAGGCGCTGGGCATCACCAAGGCCTTGCGTGCCGGTTCGAAGGTTTCGATCTCGGGCGTCGGCATCGTGACCAGTTCCACCGAAAGCGTGACGCGCGAGGCCGGTGAATCCGGATCCGACATCACGCTGACCATTCAGCTTACCGAAATGGGTCTGCAACAGCAGGGCAAAATCTCGAATGCCTCTGCGATCTTGTACGGAGACGATTGATGGGCCGCCGCAATATGGGGACGCCGAACGTCGTCCAGTATTATGATCCGAACAACGGCGTCGATGCGCCCGTGCCTATCTCGGACAACGATCCACAGAAGCCCAGTTACCGCGTTGTCATCCTGAACTATGTGCCACCGGCGACGCCGACCGACGTTCTGGTGCTTCAGGGCGCGGCAGGGGTCATCACGCGCATCCGTGAAATTCAGTTGTCCGGTGCTGCTACAAGCGCGACCAACGTCGTGTTCACCCTGCCTCGTCGTTCGGTCGCGAACACAGGCGGCACATCGGCGGCGCAGACATCCGCCAAGCGTGATCCGAACGACGGCGCCGCGGCAACGGTGGTCAGCCTCTACAGCGTATTGCCGACCGGGCTTGGCACGTTTGTGGCCAACGCGGAAGGTGGACGGCTCAACCTGGCCCCGGCCGCAAACGGCTCGCTCGACCGCTTCATCACGCAATATTCGTGGATGAACGAAAAGGGCATCACGCTGCGCGGTGCGTCGGACTTCCTTTGCCTCAACTTGGGTGGCGTCGCATGGCCTGCCGGTGGTGTGCTGGATATCCTGATCTCGTTTACCGAGGAGTGAGGCATGACTTACAAAAGACAAACACCAACTTTCTTAGTCGATGATACCACAGGCCAACTTGGTTTTGTAAACCCTGTTACAGGCAACGATTCTAACGCGGCCCAAAGATCGGCCAACATCGTCACCTTCACCGCTTCTGGTACCTACACTCCGACCCCAGGCATGGTGATGGCTGAATTGTATGTCATCGGTGGCGGAGGTGGCGGGGGCGGCGGCTGTTTGCAGGCTGCATCGACAGCTTGCTCTGGCGCTGGCGGGGGTGGCTCAGCGTATTATGCTTATGCCAAGCTTTCAGCCGCACAGATCGGTGCGTCGCAAACTATTACGATAGGTGCCGGTGGCTCAGCAGGTGTTGCGGCTACAGTTGCATCAACTTCGGGCGGCACTGGCGGTGTTGGCGGCACTTCGTCGGTCGGGACTTTGCTAAAATCTTACGGCGGCGGTGGCGGCGCAGGCGGCCAGCTTGCTACCAGTTCAGGCGGCGGCGGCGGCGGTGGGGGCCAAGGCCCCGGAGCGGCGGGAACTGGCGCAGCAGGCGGAAACGGCGGAAATGGCGCAGGTAACGGCGGTTACGGGGCAGCCGGATCAGGCGCATCATCGGCGGGCATCGGAAACCTCGGCGCGGGCGGCTCTGGTGGTCCGATCAGCGGAGCGGCCTCTAATGGCTCGACATCAGGAAGTGGTGCGCCGGGCGGTGCAAGTGGCGGGGGTATTACCGCCGCGAACGCTGTGACAAACGGCGGAAGCGCATGGCAAGCGCTTGCTGGCGGGGTGTTCACAAATGCTACCGCAGCGCCTGCCGCAGCAGGTTCGGCTCCAAATCTGATTATCGGACCTCTTCAAGTCGGAGGCGCTGGTTGTGGCGGCGGATCATCGTTGACTGTAGCAGGCGCGGGCGGAACTGGCGGCAACTATGGCGCTGGTGGTGGTGGAGGTGGCTCTGCCCAAAACGGCGGCACAGCCGGTACTGGTGGCGCTGGTGGGCTAGGTGCAGTCGCCATCGTTGAATACTTCTAAGGAGGCGGGCATGGCAACCGAGCGCTGCATTCAGGTCTTGGCCGGGGTGATCGTAAACACGATCATTGCCGACCCGACCACGTTTCAACCAGACGATGGCTCTGTGCTAGTCTCATCGCCAACAGGCGACATTGGCGACGGCTACGTGAATGGCGCGGTGGTGCTGGCCAGCCCGCAGACGGATAGCTGATGCCGCCGCTCTTCCACTCCCTCTTCACCCGCATCCGCCAAGCATGGGCTGTGCTGCTTGGTCGCGCCCGCATTCTGACCAACGAAATCGAAGCCGACGTCCATACCGAATATCAGCGCCTGCTCGATCGCCTGATGTACGCAACCCTAATCGTAAAGGATCTACCCATGGCCATTGCCGACGATATCAATGCACTTGACGCTGTGATCCTGTCCGCGCTTGCCGCAAAGGATACGGCCAACACCAACACCCAAGCCGCACTTACCGCGCAGGTTACTGACCTGACTGCACAGTTGGCCAATGCTGATGCGCAGGTTCAGGCGCTGATCGCAAAGTATACCCCGCCCGCCGCCTGATCGGCAGCGCATGGCATTCACGGTGAAGGGCGGCGCTGCCGGGCGTCGCCCTTTTTCGTGCGTCCGCGTGGGGCGTGGCTTGCGGATTACTGTCGGCGCGCATGGCAGACGTTCACGACGATCCACTCGACCTAGATGGCCAGGACAAGGCTGCGGACATTCGTGCCCGCAAGTCACGCGCCGAAGCTGTCAGTGAGGCCGACGATATCAAGTGGCTGATGTCGGGCAAGAGGGGGCGGCGCGTCATGTGGCGCCTTCTCGATCGTGCAGGCGTCTTTCGGTCGTCGTTCACGGGTAACTCGGAGACTTTCTTCCGCGAAGGTCAACGCAACATCGGGCTGATCTATCTGGGTCAGGTCCATGAAATTGCGCCCGAGTCCTATCCGACGATGGTCGAGGAAAACAGGGCCAAACAATGACCGATGCAACCACGACTGCGGCACCAGATCCAACCACCACTGAAAGCGTTGCCGCGCCAGTAACGAGCGCACCTGTCTCGACATTGCTCGACACCGGTGAGCCAAACAGCAGCACCCCACCCGCGAATGATGCGGCCAAGCCTGACGATGCGCAGGCGGGCAGCGAAGAGGGCCAGCAGCAGGATGAGCAGCCGAAAGGCGCGCCTGCCGAGTACGAGGATTTTACGCTGCCGGAAGGGCTCACGCTCGATCCCGAAATCGGCACGGACCTCAAAGCTCTCGCGAAGGAACTCGATCTGACACAGGCGGGTGCGCAGAAGGTGGCCGAGCTTGGCGCTCAATTGTCCCAGAAGTGGACATCGCAGCTGCAGGCTCAGATCGACGCGACTTCGGACGCGTGGAGCGAGGCCGCCAAAGCCGACAAGGAAATCGGTGGCGACAAGCTGACCGCAAACCTTGGACTGGCGAAAACCGCGCTCGACAAATTCGGGACGCCGGAACTGCGCTCACTGCTGAACGAAAGCCGCTTGGCCAATAACCCCGAGATGATCCGTCTTCTCGTCAGGGTCGGCCAGGCAACCAGTGACGACAGCCGCGTAACGACTGGCAAACCCCCGGCAGCGTCCGGCGGCCGGTCTGCGGCGAGCGTCCTTTTCCCGTCTCAGCAAGGATAAGGTTCCATGGCAACTCTCACTTCCAACTATGTGACGCTCGCCGATTGGGCAAAGCGTCTCGATCCCGATGGCAAGATTCCTGTCGTCGCCGAGCTTTTGGGTCAGACCAACGCCATCCTCGAGGATGCGATCTTCGGCGAGGGCAACCTGCCGACCGGGCACCGTGTGGTAATCCGCACCGGCCTGCCCGCTGTCTACTTCCGCTCGATCAACCAGGGCGTGCCGCCCAGCAAGTCGACCACCGTTCAGGTCGATGAGGGCATCGCGATGCTCGAGGCATACAGCAAGGTCGACAAAGACCTCGCCATGCTCAACGGCAACACCTCCGAATTCCGTCTCTCGGAAGACAGCGCGTTCATCGAAGGCATGAGCCAGGCTCAGGCTTACACGATGATCTACGGCAACCCCCAGACCGATCCCCGCCAGTATCTCGGCCTTGCGCCGCGTTATGGCGCGATCTCGGGTGCCGGTAACGCCCAGAACATCATCGACGCCGGCGGCACCTCCTCGAACAACACCTCGATCTATCTCGTGGTGTGGTCGGGCGAGACCGTATTCTGCCCCTTCCCCAAGGGCTCGATGGCCGGTCTAATCCAGACCGATCAGGGCGAACTGACGGTCTATGACGCGTCTGGCAACCCCTATCAGGCGCTGCAAAGCCACTACCAGTGGAAGAACGGCCTGGTCGTCAAGGACTGGCGCTATGTCGTGCGCATCTGCAACATCAACACCGCCAACCTGGTCTCGCAGTCCGGTGCAGCCGATCTGGTGACCCTGATGAGCCGCGCGCTCGACCGCATCCCGAACCTCGGCAAAGGCAAGGCGGCATTCTACATGAACCGCACTGTCTATTCGATGCTGCGCGTTCAGGCGCTTAACAAGTCGAGCATGGTGTTCGGCATTGAAAAGGGCCTGAACCAGTTCGGCAATTCGGTGAGCTGGACCAACTTCGAAGGCGTGCCTCTGCGCCGGGTCGATCAGCTCTTAAATACTGAGGCTAGAGTCGTCTGATCGGTGGCGCGCTCTTCGGGGCGCGCCTCCATCATCCTCGCTTTTGGAAAAGGGATTTAAGATTATGCTTCTCGATGCAAACCTTCTGGTGTCAGGCACTCTGGCCGGCACCGCTCTCGCTCCCACCGTCACCGGCCAGACCATCACTGGCGCGTCGGCGGTCCTTTCGACCAACACGATCGACCTGCAGAACGTCCGCGATATCGGTGAAGGCAACGATTTCGTCAAAGCCCGCATCGAAGTGGTGACGGCTTTCACCGGCCTGACCGCGCTGCAGTTCGATGTGATCCAGGCGGATGATACCGCGTTGTCGTCCAACGTGACCGTCATCGGATCGATCGGCGCTGTCCCTGTGGCATCGCTGGTCACCACCGCGCGCTTTGAGATCGAACTCAATGCCCGCATCGGCAGCAAGGGCCAGCGTTATCTGGGCATGCGCTACACGCCGACTGGTACCGGCACCGCTGGTGCAGTGATCGCCGATTTTGGCGCCGAATACACTGACGGCCAGAAGTTCTACACTTCGGGCTTCCTCGTCAGCTGATCCGACTGGCTTGGGTCGCCCCATCGTTACCAAGCCGCAACCCGGGCCGCTCTCACAAGGGGCGGCCCATTTTTTCAAGAGGTGACAAATGGCCAAGTACAGGGTTCTCGAGCGCTCGTTCATGCATAACCGCACCTATGAAGCGGGCGACATCGTCGAATGGGACGGTATCCCGGCCGACAACCTCGAGCCGATCTGCAAAGACTCGGTGGCAGCTGCGAAGGCCGCCAAGGATGCGGGCATTCCAACTGCGGTCGAGACCGACTGGAATCCGACGCTGAGCATCGCGGATGCTGCTCGCTCGCTGGCAGGCACGACTGCGGCGCAGGATCCGAAGGCGGTTGCTGCGGCACAAGCCATCATCGACAAGCAATCCCAGACGGCGCGCGAGAGCGCAGTCAAAGCGGCCGCATAATCCGTGGCCACGGATGTTGATGTCTGCAACATGGCGCTGGCCCTGCTGGGCGATTCGGCGACCGTTACCTCGATCAATCCGCCCGAGGGTAGCGCGCAGGCGTCACACTGTTCGCGCTTCTATCCGATGGCTCGCGACGCGCTGTTTGAGATGTCGAGCTGGGGCTTTTCGACGGTTCGCGCCAACCTGTCTCAGGTCACGAACAATTTCACGATGTGGACCTATGCCTATCAGGTGCCGTCCAATATGGTCAATTCGCTGGCGGTGCTGGATAGTGCTGCCGGCGATGACTATGCGGTGCCGTATTTGCAGAGCTATACGCCGTTCGGTGTGCAGTTGTCGGGCCGTTCAGTCTATGAGCCGCAACCCTACGCGGTGGAATTCGATCCCGATCTCGGTGTGGAAGTGATCCTGACCAATCAGGAAAACGCCTGCCTGCGCTACACCCAGGTCGTCACCGACACGACACTGTTCAGCCCCACGTTCGTGACCACGCTGGCCTATTTCCTTGCTTCGTTTCTCGCCGGGCCCATCATCAAGGGCGATGCCGGCATGACTGTTTCATCGGCGATGATGAAAAAGACGATGGAAATGCTTGCGGTATCTCGCCCGAGCGATGCGAACCAAGGCATGACGCGGGTGAGCCAATCGGTGCCGTGGATGGTGAGCCGCTGAGATGCCAACGATCCGGGGGTTTCAATCCAGCTTCAACGGTGGCGTTGTTACCCCTGAATTCTGGGGCCGCATTGACGATGCCAAATATCAGACTGGCATGGCGGTGTGCGACAACTTCATCGTGCTGCCCCATGGCCCTGTCGTCAATTGCCCAGGCACGCAGTTTGTCGCGGCAACCAAGAGCCCGGCGCGCAAGTCGCGGCTGATCCCGTTCACCTATTCCACGACGCAAACTGTCGTGATCGAACTTGGTCACCAGTACATCCGGCTCTATTCAGGCGGCCAGGCGCTGCTGACGCCCGGCGGATCGGCGGCCTATGCTGCTGGCACGACGTACAACCAGGGCGATCTGGTAACCTCTGGCGGCGTCACGTACTATTCGATGCAGGGCACGAACACCGGGCACACGCCCGCGTCATCGCCGACATGGTGGTATGCGCTCGGCACGACGTACGAGATTCCTTCGCCCTATGTCGAGGCGGATTTGTTCGCGATTACCTTCGTGCAATCGAACGATATCCTGACGCTGTGCCATCCAAACTATGCGCCCGCACAGTTGGCGCGGTATGGGGCGACCAACTGGCAGCTGGCCAACATCTCGTTTGGGAATGCCCTCAGCCCGCCCGCCTCTCTCTCAATTTCAACAGTGCGCGGCTCGCCCGCCAGCAGTGCTACCAAGACATACCAATATAATGTCACTTCGACTTCCTTGGATGGCAAAAGCGAAAGCGCATTGGTTATCAATGCTGGTTCTACCTCTCAGAACTTACTTGATAGTGGCGCGCACAACGATCTGACTTGGCCATCGGTTAGTGGCGTAACCCGGTTTAACGTCTATCGGTTCTCTGGTGGTTTATTCGGCCTCATGGGCGTCTCTACCACGCTTAGTTTCACCGATGACGGCTCGATCATCCCTGACACTGGCAACACACCGCCAACAGCCCAGTATCCTTTTGCAACGGATTTTCCCGCCGCTGTCAGTTACTACCAGCAGCGCCGACTGTTTGCCGGGACAACGCTTTTCCCGCAAAAAACCTGGGGCACGCGCACGGGCACTGAGAGCGACCTGGCTTATTCGATCCCGGTCAAGGACACCGATGCGATCAGCTTCACGGTCGCCTCGCGCGATGTGAATACGATCCGGCACATCGTACCTTTGAGCGACATCATCCTGTTGACGGCAGGCGGCGTCTGGCGCGTGTCCTCGACCGACGGTGGTGCCCTCACGCCCTCGACCATATCGGTCAAGCCGCAGTCGGGTGTCGGCGCCAATACGGCACAGCCCATCATTGATGATTCCAGCACGCTCTATATCGCAGCGCGCGGCGGTCATATTCGCGAACTGTCGTTCAGTTGGCAGGTGCAAAGCTACGTGTCGTCCGACCTGTCGTTGCGGGCGCCAAACTTGTTCGACGGCTACGACATCACGCAACTTGCTTTCCAGCGTTCGCCCAATCCGATCATGTGGGCGATCTCGACGGCGGGCAACATCATCGGCATGACCTACGTGCCCGAGCAAGACGTTCGCGCGCTGTGGACCCGGTCAACGACCAATGGCACGTTCGAAAGCGTGTGCTGCATCACCGAAGGCGTCGAGGATCGCATCTATGTCGTGGTCAACCGCACGATCGGCGGGACCACCGTTCGCTATGTCGAGCGATTTGCCGCACGCCTCTGGTCGAATGTCGTCAACACTTGCTACGTCGATTGCGCTGGCGTCTACAGCGGTTCACCGACCACGACAGTCAGTGGCCTGACATGGCTCGAGGGTCAGAAGGTCAACATTCTGGCCGATGGCGCTGTCATGCCTCAAGCCGTTGTCACCGGGGGCGCAGTGACGCTGACCGAAGCGGCATCGAACATTCAGGTCGGCTTGCCTCTGGTGTCGCAGGTTCAGACGTTGCCGGCCGCGTTCATGCAGGCGCCAGGCGCAGGCCAAGGTCGACCGAAGAACCTCAACCGCGCATTCTTTCGCGTGACCGGCACGGGTGGATTGTCTGCCGGGTATGATCCGTCCGATTTGGTGCAGGCCAAAGTGCGCACGACAGAATCACCCGGGTCACCGCCCAACCTTGTCACGGATGAGATCGAGATTGTGCCTTATCCGTCGTGGAGCAGTTCCGGCCAGTTCTATATCTACCACACCGATCCGCTGCCGATGACGCTGCTGTCGATGACGCCTGAGTTCTCGGTAGGCTCCTAGTCCGCGTGGGCTGCATGGTCGGCCCTAGATTGGCGTCTGCGCAAGCAGGGATTGTCATATGCCAATGGGAACTAGTGCCGCAGGTGCGGCCCAACTGTCGCAAGCCGGCGCGATCTTCGGTGTGGGCGGCGCTATAACAGGCGGCATCGGGTCGTATTTTTCAGCCCTTGGACAGAAGAATGCACTGAGGTTTCAAGCGCAGATTGATGACCAGAATGCGCTGCACACCGCCAGCGCCGGCGTCGATCAGGCGAGCCAGGTGCTGCAACGCGGCGGCCAGATGATGGCCACGCAAAAGGCAAGCATGGCGGCAAACGGCGTGGAACTCGGCGACGGCTCGGCAGCGCAAGTGGTCGCATCGACCGACACCATGCGCCAGGTCGACGCGAACACCACGGTCAACAACGCGATGCAGCAGGCGTTCAGCTATCAGGAAGATGCGACTGCAAAGCGCGCGGCCGCCAGCGCAATCAGCCCGGCCATTGCCGGATTTGCCACTCTGCTAAGCGGCGCAAGCAATGTCGCGAGCCAATGGGGATTAAGCCAGACCAGCAAGCCCCGGCCGTTCGCAGGGGTGAGGTAACGTGGCTAAAGTCCCAACCTATGACAGTGCGCAGGTCGCGCCCACAACGCAGGGCATTGCTGCACCTGACATCAACGCCACACAGGTCGCCGGCCAGCAGACCGAGAAGCTGGGCGCGGCCATCGAGGGTGCTGGTAGCCAGGCGGCATACACCGGGGCGATCCTGACTGACCAATTCGATCAGGCCGCGAACGCCAACGCATTGGCGCAGCTCCAGAACAAAAAAACCGATTTACGCATTGGCGTGACCGATGAGAACGGCGTTCATACGACGGGCTTTACCGAAGTAAAGGGCCTCAATGTCACGAAAGTGCCGGGCCCCGATGGCAATTCCACCATGCTGTCGCAGGCCTATCCGGCAATGCTCCAAAAAGCGAGCGACGAGATCAAGGCAAAGCTGACGCCGCGGCAGCAGCAATTGTTTGCGCCGGCCGCCCAGCGCGAAATGTCGGAGTTCTATCAGGAGGTTTCTGCACATCAGGCGGCGCAAGGTCTTGCCGGGATGCAGGACGTCTATTCAAATTCGGTGGTGACCAGCGCGAACACCACGGCATCGATGCTTGGCCAGATCGGGACACCGCAATTCACTACGACCGTTACCAGTGCGCTGACGAACGCGCAGGATGCGATCAACAAAAGCTTTGCGCTCAGCGGCGTGATCGCGGGCGTCGATCCGAAAACGGGTCAGCCGGTGTTCGCCAATGCCGATCAAAAAGCAACTTACGATGTCGAGAACAAGAAGGCCCTGGCAGGGTACCTTTCGACAGTTGTGCAGGCTGGTGTCAACAACCATCAGGCCCCGCAGGCATTGCGGTTTCTCGAGGGGTTCAAGGATAAGATCGAACCCATCGATTATGATGCTGTGCATGCCAAAGTCGCGCAAGCCGCCATGGGCACCAACGCCATGAGCCAGGCTGATACGCTACTTTCCGGCCTCGATCTTTCAAAGCCAATTGATGAAATGAAGCTTGATGCGCGAGTCCGTGCATTGAATCCCAATGACTTTCAGCAGGTAGAGGCGACGCGGGCAGAAATCGCGCACCGTCACGCTATAGCAATTTCAACCCAGCAGGATCAACAGCAGCAGGCCGCACAACTGGCTGAGGGCGATATTGCCAACGGTAAATCCTTGGCTGACCTTCAAGCATCGTCCTACTGGAATACGCTCAACGGTTCGCAGCAACTTACGCTAACTGAAAGGGCGCAGAACTTTTCAGCCGGCCTAGCCAACCATGGCGGACAGGCCGGGTACGATGCTGTCTATGGCTTTGGTCGCTACGGTTCGCCATCGGTCCCCCTGTCGCAAATGAAACTGGGCGATGTGCAGGACTTCCAGAGTGGTGTTCTGATCCCGGCCACGCGCGGCAAGGTCGGGGCTGGTACCGACAAGGGCACCGGCGCGGTGGGTGCGTACCAGATTACCTATGGCTCGCTCGCCCAGTATGCACCCAAGGTTCTCGGGCCGAACTGGCGCGATCAAACATTCACGCCTGCGGTGCAGGACCAGATTGCCAAGGCGATCTGGCAAGATGCGAAGGGAGGTGATCTGCACGCCGTGTGGTCGAGTATGCCACACAATGCGCCTGGTGTTTATGCCAACACCAGTTGGGAGCAAATTTCCGGCACGATCGCGCAGCGCGAATTGGGCGGCCTGAACAGCAAGGCTGGGTATGAGGCGCAGGCTGAGGCCTGGATGAGCGATGTTGGTCAGCTTGGTCCCGTGACGCCACAGAACACCCAACGCATTCTGAACGTCGTTGGACCTATCTGGGGTCCGAAGGTCATCAACGCGCAAAAGGCGTATCAGAACTCGATCACCAAAGGCGCCATGCCGACCAATGATGAGGCAAACGCAGCCTTTGGGATGCTGAATATAAACTCGACTGACAAAACGCCCGCGACGGTGGCGCTGCGCCTGGGTGTGCGTGACGCGCTCAACACAGCTTTACTGGCCGCAGCTGAGGACAAGAAAAAGCCGCTCACGACCCCAGAACGTCAAGCCGTCATTCGGCAGGCAGCAGCAGTGCAGGTTCAGCAGGTAGGCATATTGGGGGGCAAATTCGGCAACTATACAGTGCCGCTGTTGGGTGTCAGTCATGATAAACTGCCGAATATCATCATCCCTCCTGATCAAGTAAAGGACGTGTCTGCCAAGATGGATGCAGCTTACAAACAGACGCGCGATCCGCGCTATGCGCCTGGGCCGGATAATCTGCGCAATTACTATCTCGCCATGCATGGATTGGCGTCGAAATAATGGCTGACAATGATCCATTTCTGACTGCGCCCGATGACATCTACGGCGTCGGCCAGCAGCAGGCAGCACAAATCCGCGCCAACGGCCAGCAAGCCGCCGACATTTCGCCGGTGACGTTCGCGCAACAGCGCAACGTCGCGATGAACCTCGGGTTGCCCACAGCCGCCGTCACCAATGCACCGGCCGTGCCGAACCGGGTCAACGTCGCCCAGACGATCGACAACCACACCCAGGGCGCTCCGGTCGCGCGGCAGGCCTATACCAACCCCGAGTTCACCGGGTTGGCCCATGACGACAGCCACAATGTCGGGTTGCTGGATCGGTTCATGCAGGTCGCCGGAACTGCATCGGCGGCGCTCGACTCGTTTAACCCGCTCACGCAAGCAACCAACGGACTGGGCACATTGTTCGGTTACAAGCCGGGCGATCTACAAGCCTCTGCGCAACAGGGTTTCGTTTCAGGTACCAGTGCGATCGTGCGCGGGATCGGCGCACTGAGCGACATCAAGAACAAGATGCTCGACAAGGTGACTGGCGGCAATTCCGCTGTTGCCAATATGCTCCTTTCCAGCATGGGCGGCGTGGGCGCAATCGCCGGCGGGACACCGGGCATGAGCGATGTCGCTCCGGTTACGTCCTACCTCGACACCAAAGCCCAAGCGCTTGAGAACAGCGTTCAGGAACACGGGCGACTGTCTCAGGCCGCCACGATGGTCGGTGGGCTGGTGCCGTTCCTAATCGCAGGTGAAGGTGCCCCGCTCGCCATGGCATTGTCGGGCGCAGGCTCTCAAGCCGAGGCTGCGCAAAAGGCTGGCAAGTATGGCACGACGGCCAGCGATGTTGGCATTGTCGCCAACGCCGGGTTTCAGGCGCTGATCGGACACTTTCTCGGCGGTGAGGCATTTGCCAAGTTTGCGCCGCAGATCGGTGACGCTGTAGCGTCGGGGATTGCTGACAGGCTCGGCAGTAACGCACTGTACGGCGGCGGCCGCTACGTTGCTGGCGCTGCTGGTGAACTGGCGCAGGGCATTTCCAATCTTGGCACACGCGCGTTCGGTGGCGCTGCTCTGGGCACGGCCATGCAGCTCGGATCCAATGTGATCGAGCGGGAATCGGTCAACCCTGAAAAATCGATCACTGATGGCGTGGCAGAGAGCGCCGGGTCGATGGCGCTCCTTGATCTCGGTCTGCATGCCTTGCGGATGTCGGGCAATGCGATGGCGGGTCGTTTCGTCCAGGCGACGCAGGGCGAGGCCGACGCAAACATACTCGACGGACTGCACAAGATCGCAGAAGCCTCAAAGGTGCGCGAGCGGGCGCCTGATGTCTGGCAGTCTTACCTCCAGCAAGTCACCGAGGCCCATGGCGCACCCGATAGCGTCTATGTCTCCCCCGAGGCGTTCGCCAAGACGTTCGGCACGCCTGAGGGTCAAGCGGTGCTGGGCAAGATGCCTGAGGCTGTGCGGGATGCTGTGCAGATCAGCGCGCAGTCTGGTGGCGATGTGAAAATCCCGATTGACGAGTTCGGCACGCATGTCGCTGGGTCGAACCTTTACGAGCAACTGTCGGACCATGTGAAGCTCGACCCGAACGCATTCACGCGGGCAGAGGCTGCGGACGTCCTCAAGACTGAAGGCCCGCGCGTTCTGGCAGAACTGGACAGGGCGGTGAAGTCGAAGGCTTCGACCGATGCGTTCGCGGCATCGCGTGACAACGTGGAAGCGACAATCAAAGGGCAACTCGATCAGGCTGGCCGTGCGTCACCCGAGGTCAATGCGATCAATGCCAAGTTGGGCGCGCATTCCGTTGCGACTATGGCTGCGCGTACCGGGATGACGCCTGAGGAGTTCCATGCTGAGCATGGGTTCACGGTGGGCGATGGTGAGGCGCGGACAGGCTCACAGGCTTTGGATCAATCTGGCACCGACGCGCGCGGCCAATTCATTCCTGACACCAACACGATCAACCTTCTCAAGTCTGCAAATTTAAGCTCATTTTTGCACGAACTCGGCCATTACCACCTCGAAACACTGGCCAAGTTTTCCGATGCACATGAGGATGTCGGCAAAGACTTCGACAAGACGCTTAACTGGTTCGCGCCAGATATGACCCGCGACAAGTGGAACGCAATGGGCTTCGAGGAGCGCCGTCCGTTTCATGAGCAATTCGCGCGCGGGTTTGAACGCTATCTGTTCGAGGGCAATGCGCCGACCCGTGAACTGCGCTCAGTGTTCCAGCGCATGTCGGCATGGCTCAAGAACGTCTATCGGTCGATTGCCGGGCTGAATGTCGAACTGTCGCCTGAGGTGCGAGGCGTGATGGATCGGCTTGTTGCCACACCTGAGGATATTTCCAAGGCGCGTGCCGACATGCAGATGACGCCATACTTCACTGACAAGCCTGCCGCGATGACCGACGATCAGTGGGCGTCCTACCAGCGCGATTTGCTCAATGCCCAGATCGAGGCGACCGAAACACTCGGCACGCGGTCCGTGCGCGATCTGCAATGGTTCGAGGGTGCCAAGTCCGAGGAACTGCGCAAGCTGCAAGAGCGCAATGCATCGCTCCGTGCTGAGACGCGCGCGCAGGTCACGACCGAGGTGATGGCACAGCCTGTCGAACAGGCACGCGAGTTTCTGCGGTTTGGCCGGGTTAATGGCGAGGAGGTTGAAGGGCCGCGCCGTCTCGATGTCGATGCGGTGGACAAACTTCTTGAGGGCGATCCCAATGCCGAGGCGATCAAGAAAGCGCTGGGCTTCGGCAAGCATGGGATGTTGGGCCGTGAGAATGCGATTGATCCCGAACTTGTAGCCGAACGCTATGGTTACAATTCCGCGCGCGAGATGATCGATGACCTGGCCAATCAACCCAAGCTCAAAGACAAGATCAACGACCTGACCGACCAGCGTATGCTTGAACAGCATGGCGACCTGACCGACCCGGCAGCGATGATGGAAGCGGCAACCCAAGTGGTCCATAATGATGCGCAGGCCAAGGTTCTGGAAACCGAGATCAACACACTGACCAAGGCTGTGCGCGGCGCATTGGGTGGCGATCTGGTGCGTATCGTCAAAGAGCAAGCGCGCGAGATGGCGGCAAAGATCGTCAATGGCCTGCGCGTCGATGAACTGAAGTCCGAGCGGTTCCGTGCAGAGGAACGTTGGGCATCGGGACTGGCAGAGGATGCTGCGCGCGAAGGTGGCGATGAAAAGGCGCTCGATGCCAAGCGCCGCCAGTTGCTGAATTTCTACCTTGCCAAGGCCACTGACGAGGCACGCGAGACCGCTCGAAAGCAGGTCGATTACCTCAAGGGGTTCGCCAAGAAGTCGCGCCGTGAGCGTATCGGCACCGACATTGAACTGATTGACGCGATCCTAGGTGACTATGACCTCCGCGCGAATCCGAACGACAATGTGCCGGTGCGCCAACAAGCTCTACGAGATTGGCATCAGTCTGCGCTCGAAGCAGGGTATGAGCCACACCTTGACGAGAACTTGCTCAACCCGGCACCCAAGCGCGGGTATCGTGATCTGACGGTTTCGGAAATGACCGGCCTGCATGACACGGTCAAATCGATTGCCGATGTCGCGCGGAACAAGAACACGGTCATGCGCGATGGCAAGAAGATCGAGATCGGAAAAGCCGTCGAGGATCTGATGGCACCGATGATCGAGCGCGGCGAGCATTACAGCAAAGAGCAATTGGTCGAACCGCCCAGCAAGGAAATTGGCTCGGGTGTTCTGCCGATCGCGTGGCACAAGCTATCGTCGTTCTTCACCTCGACGTTCCGTGGCGATCTGCTCGGGCAGGACTTCAAGGCCAACCGTTATGATATGCACCAGTTTGGTGGGCCATTTCAACGCCTGATCTTCGACCGGCTGACAGATCGGAACTATTGGAAGAATGCCAAGATTCGCGAAGTGTCCGACGCCTATATGGCTATGTCGAAAGAGCTTGGCGGCAAGTGGCAGGACGCCATGCATGACAATGTGCCGAACACGGAATTGCTCGATCCTAAGACTGGCAAGCCTTACCTGATCACCCGCGCGCGCATGTTGCGCATGGCCACGCACACCGGCAATGAATCCAACTTTCGCAAGATGACCGATGGCTGGGGCTGGGATGCCGAAGCTACGTGGTCATTCCTCAAACAGAACATGACGGCACAGGACTGGAAGGCGGCGCAGTTCGTCATGGACCAATTCAAGCCGCTATGGGAAGAACAGGTCGCCATGCTGCGCCGTCTGGGCGGTGTTTTGCCTGAAGGCATCGAGCCGCGTCCATTCGAGGTGACAACGCCTGTTGGCACTGTGGTCAAGATGGAAGGCGGATATTCACCAATCAGCTATGACCCATTGCGTTCAAAGTTGGCTGATCGCAAAGGCTCGCTCGACGCTGACCGCAGCACGGCTATTGATCCGGCATCGCAAAGCTATCGAGCCACAACGACATCGAACGGCGCGCTCAAGAATCGCGCTGAGGGCTATACCGATGTGGTCAACCTCGACTGGCATGACATCGCGCGCAACGTCCGTGACACGATCCACGACCTTGCCTATCGCGAGGCGCTGATTGACGTTAACAAGGTCCTGACCAACGATGCGTTCACCGACCAGTTCAAGCGCAGTTATGGGCCGGATGAATATGCTGCTCTGCGCAAGCTGGTGGACAACATTGCGAACCTGAACAAGCGCGATGATGCGATGAGTAAGATGCAGAAGTTCATCCAATACCTGCGCGCCGGGGTGATCATCAACGGCATCGGCTATCGCGTATCGACGGTCATGAAGCATGGCAGCTCGGCGGCGCTCAAGTCACTGGGCTATGTCGGCGGAGGCGGTGAGAAGTATTTCCTCGCTCGTGCTGCACGCATGGGTTCGGGCAATATGATAGCTGACATCGAGGAGGCGCGCGCCAAGTTCCCCGAGATCGCATCGCGGTCGAACCAGATGGACAGGGACTTCAAAAACCCGACACACCTGATGCTCGAAAAGGAAACGCTGCTTCAAAAGAATGAACGTTATGGCCATGCTTTTGTAGCTTGGTCCGATCTCCTGTCTGCGGCTGCAACGGCTCATGCGGCTTATGACTGGGCTGTCAATGACGGTATTCCGGTCAACCAGGGCGGCACTGGCAAGCCGATGGAACACGAGGCAGCGGTGCGCTATGCCAATAAGGTCGTGCGTGAGGCCCATGGTTCGGCACTGGAAACCACGCGATCAAACTTCCTGCATGATCGCGGTGTCTCGTCGCTGTTCGGCACTATGTACGGGTTCATGAACAACAGCCTCGGGCAGTTGATGGATGTCACCGACAAGGGCTTTCATTCCGAGTTTTCCAAGCCGGTCATCGCCGCGCGCCTTATGGCAACAATGGTTGCGCCTGCAATGATGGCGGCGTGGGTCAGTGGTGGTGGACCGAGCCAGGATGAAAGCACAATGCAATGGATGGGCATGGCCATCGCTGGTGAACTGGCCGGCACTGTGCCGCTTGTCCGTGATGCATGGAAGTCGGTCGAGATGGCTTATCAGGGACGCAAGATTGACACGGACACGATCGGCCAGTTGCCGGTGTTCAAGGGTCTTGGTCTGGTAATCAAGGTACCTGCTGACATCTATCAGGAACTGAGTGGTAAGGATTCCAAGATCATTCAGGACAGCATGGATGCGCTCGGCATCTTTGGCCATGTCTCGGGCGCGGGTCAGTTGGGCCACATGCTGCAATACCAGCGCGATGTGAACTCTGGCAAAGTCTATCCTGATGATACCGCCGACTATGCCAAGCATCTCGTTATCGGTGGAAGGGCGACGCGACACTAATTGTGCGTCCGCGTGATCGGACATCCACAGGGTAATTCTGGCAGCGCACCACTGGGAGCGCTGTCTTGTCCATCTCGAATACAGTCCGATCGGCGGGGCCGTTTCTTTGCAATGGCGCGATCAACCCGCTGCCCTTCACGTTCAAGGTGTTTCAGACATCCGAGGTTGTCGTCACGCTGATTGATAGCAGCGGCAACCGCACGACGCTCGGGCTGACCACAGATTACACGGTTGCACTGAACGCCAACCAAGATAGCAATCCGGGCGGCACAGTTATGCCTTTAGTGGCTTGGGCGACGGGTTATTCGATCTATCTGACATCGAACGTCGCAGCCACGCAATCAGTCACGCTGACCAACACGGGCGGATTTTACCCGGATGTGATCAATGGTGAATTTGATCGGCTGACGATCCTTATTCAGCAGGTCATGAACCATCAGAATTTGGCGCTGTCTTTACCTGTGGGGGATGCATCCAACACGGTTCTCCCAAGCGCGACGGGTCGAGCAAGCAGCTATGTCGGGTTTGACACTTTCGGCAATTTGGCTGTCTTTCCAACGCCATCGTCTACCATAGGTATCTCGTATAGTGCGCTGGGCGCTTTAGGTGGAGCTGCACTCGCCGGTTATACAGATGCCGGTGCAAATGCGGTTGCCTCGACGGTACAAACGGAACTGCGCAAGCGGACCTCAGTTTCAGGCTACGGCACGGAAGCCCAAGCAATCGCCGCTGCGGGTACACGGCCCTTGCTTTACCCGGATGGGTCGCAACTCGTTACCGACAGCGCATGGACACCGGCGCAGACAACAGGAATTGTAGGTTCGGTCAGGCCGAAAGACAACGCGGTCATCACGCGGTCGGGCGGCTTCGGCAGCTATGGGCTCAAGCTAGTCAATTACCTCATTTCGGCAGCCAGCAATGGCGCTGGCGAAATTGATGTAGGCATGACGTCATGGGTTACTCATCAAAATCTATCTAATAACAATCAAGTTTTTGGAGCATGGTTCGGGTCTAACAGCCCCGCAAAAAATTTAGGCCAGACATACGCATCTGGTGCGCCAGTCGGCTTGGAGGTTAATGTCGGCAACCGCTGGGCAGACTTTGGGCTGCAAACCGATGTCGGCGGCACTCGCTATACTGCGGGCTTCCAGATCGTGCCAGACGTCGTTCCGGCCAGCGATGGTATAAATACATCTGTTGTCACGATAAGCATCGCATCGCCGGGTGTCGTCACGCTTGCCTCCCATGGCTACACAGCTGGCATGGGCGTCGTATTCGGCGGTACCCTGCCGACTGGGCTAACTGCTGGGACGACATATTACGTTCTATCAACTGGAATGACTGCGAATACTTTTCAAGTATCTGCGACCCCGGCAGGAACTGCGATCAATACTAGCGGGTCGTCGTCAGGGACCCTTACTGTTCTGCCGTCTTACCCCGGAACGTTCGGTCTGGTTATTTCGCCTTCCGTCCACGGACATAACTGGTGGACAGGCATTTTGACGCGATACGATACGATCATGCCAGGTGGCGTTGCGCGCAAAACATACGGCGCGTCAGTCGCCAATAACGCTCCGGCAGCGGCAGAACAGTTTGGCGGTTATTTCACCAATGGCATCGATTTTAGCGGTGCTTCATTTTCCAATGCATCAATGAAATTTTCGTCTGCGCAAGTATCTGGCACTGCAACAGCAGGCGGCGGAGTGACAGTTCCGGCAACAGTAAACGGTTTTATTGTTGTAGATATCAATGGAACCCTTAAAAAAATTGCATATTTCAACGCATGAGGCAAGACATGTTATCTGCCAATGACTATTTGAAACTTACCATTGGTGAAATGGTGATGACTATTGCCTTGTTGCAGGCTCAACTTGCGCAGTTGCAAAAACCTGAGCCTCCAGAAAAGAAAGATGCCGATGAGTAGGTTTGCACTCCTTCTCGCCTGCATCCGCTCGGGCCAGCTTTCAGAGCAGCAGATCGCAGCTGAATTGCGCGATCCTGCTTTCGCAGCGTTCTGGCGTCAACAGGTGCGCGGATGAACACTCAAACCCCCTTTGATGACGCTCAGGAACGACAGGAGCAAGCGTTGACCCGTGCCGAATGGATCGCAGCGGGCGCGCTGTTTATTTCGGCAGCGACGGGCCTGTTTGAGGTCGGCGTCAACTATCAGCGCCTGAATGAATACGATCGGCGACTGACCGCCGTCGAAGCCTCTGCAACAGCGTCATCGACCAAGATCGAACGCATCGATGCAAATGTTTCGCTGCTTGTCGAAGAAGCGAAAGAGCGCAGGGAGCTTGGTAAATGAGCGGCTTCCCCCCTGACATCATCGCGGCTGCGCAAACATCGCATCACGCCTATCCGACTTGCCTTGCCAGCCTGTCACTGGCGCAATGGGCTGTTGAATCGGCATGGGGTACACACAGCCCCGGCAACAACCCCTTCGGCATAAAGCACATGACCGGCTTTCCTGATCAGGTGTTCCACACGCACGAAGTCGTCCACGGCCAGCGCGTTGCCGTCGATTGCACCTTCGCCGCATTCCCGTCGATTGTCGACGCCTTCACAGCTCATGCCGCGCTGATTGCGACCCGTCCACAGTATGCGCCAGCCATCGCGAAGTTGCCTGATGTCACGGCCTACGTGACCGCTCTGGCGCACGTTTACGCGACCGATCCGAACTACGCGCACCTGATCCTGTCCATCATCAACGGGCACGATCTGACGCAATACGATGGGGGGTAATAATGGGTTGGGTGAAGCAGGCGCTGACCGGCGCGGACAATGAGACGGTAGCGATCGGCCGGCTGATCGGCCTGGTGATCACATTCGTCCTGCTGGTGTGCATCCCGGTAGCCGCGGTCGGCTCGGTGATCGCTGGCAAGGTGCCTGTTTCCGATTGGTCAACGCTCCTGCCGGTGCTTGCGATCTACGTGCCCGCCGTCGTGGGTGCGGTTGCAGGTCTCATCTGGGGCACCAACGGCACCGAGCCCAAAGCGAAGGACGACGGGCAATGATCCCGGGCATAATCACATGGCTGCTGAAAGGCTGGCTATCCCGATGGGCACTGACCGCAGAGGGCGAAATTAAGGACGGGTGGCGTTGGCTTACCGCGTCACCAGTTCATGCGCTGCTGGGCGTTGTGGCGGTCCTGCTGCTGCTGTGCGGGCTGTTCTGGCACGAGTGGGCGGTGAAGGCGCTCCAGGTCGAACACCTGGCCGGCGAGATTGCGCAATTCAAGACCGCACAAGCCAACGCGACCAACATGGCCCGAGAAGCGCTGCACCATCAGGAACAGGTCTACCAAGCCAAAGCACAGGACGCAGACCATGCATATCAGACACAGCTTGCGGCGGCTCAGTCCGCCACTGATCGCTATATCTCTACTCACCGGGTGCGCGCAGACGTTGCGAGTGGTGCCGGCGGAACCGTTGCCAGCGCCTCGGGTGGCGGTGCCTCGGGTACTGACGGACCCGATCACGCTGCCGACATGGTTGCAGTCAGCGCCGACGACATCAACGCCTGCACGGTGAACACGCAGCGGTTGCAGGCGGCGAGGGATTGGGCGTTGGGGTTAAATCAGTGATGGGCGGCGCGGGTCAAGTGGTTATGTATTCAGCAATATAATCTGTCGGCCAATATCCATCATTCATTGCGTCCCACATTGCATATCGATACGGTTCGGTTTGATAATCGGGTTTTTCATCCATCGTTATGCCGTGGCGGGCCCATTCATCGGCAAAGTGTGCGCTGGTGAAATCCAGTATGGTAGCCATCACCCTTCCCCTTCTGCGATAGCGTTGCGGTGTTCGCCGCGTTCGATCAGGTCCGCTGCATAATCAGCGTTACGCCAACCTTCCTCGCGTAATCTCAGCAACCGCCTCACTATGGCCTAGAGCGCGGTGGGTGGCGAGTTGGGCGGACTGTTGCTCGCACAATGCCTGCAACTGCTCGTGTTCCATTTGCAGATACTCAAGCGCGGTCGGGCCGGTTTCCATGGCCGAGGGGGATAGCGCGGCTTCTAGCGCAGCGATCTGGTCGATGTGTACGATCCAGCACTTCTCGCCGTCATCAGCTTCTACGCCGACTTCACGGCCATTGCGTGCCCGGTATGTGCTGAACTTCGCAGCAAGCAGTTCGGTCGCGGCAGCCCGCAACCGCTCCACCTCCCCCGCCTGCGATGGGATTGCAGCAAGGGCTGCGCGGGCGGCTTCTTCATAGTGTCGCCACGCCTTGTGGAACAACTGGACACGCAGTTCATCTGTGAAAGCATCGCGATATTCGCGGCGATCATCTACAGGCCATTTTTCGTGCTCATGATGCTCGTAAAGGCAATCAGGATTGTGCCCGGTCATTTTCGCGCTGTGGATCGCCCGCGCCACCCTCTCCACGAGGTCGGGCGCTTCGGATGGGTCGGTCATGGCTTCCTCCGTGATATTTCTTCGACACCCGCATCATAACCACCGCACCAATCGTCGGCATAGATGGTGCAAGGTTGTCGATTGTTCGCGGTCCTTGGCTTCCCGGCTAACGCAGCTTTTTTCCCTGCTGTCCACGCAAGATTCCTGCGATATTCACTTACTTCGGCCATCACTTCTCCCCCATCAGGCTGGCGTTAATTTCACGGATCACCGCTGCCGAAACGCCGCTTGATTGCGGCATGATTGCTGCCGGATCGACGCGCATGTGAGGGCCTATTTCCTTGGCCATAGCTTGCCGCCCAGCCTCAAACCCCTCCTTCCGCGCATCATCTGCCAGCGCTGCGCAGGCGGTGAGGATGGCGGCTTGGTCTGCGTCTTCCCAAACGTCGAGCGGTGGCATTCCCGCCGCCCGCAATATCGCCTCTGCGTGCTTGTTCAGGTCGATCATTTCGGTTGCTCCATGAGGTATTGACGCACCGCGAGGCCAAGGGGGGAAAGATAGCCAAAACAGGCGTCAGTCTCTTCCAAAAGTCCAAGGCGCGTCAGAACGTCCATTGTCCTATACGTGCTGCCATAGACCGTTCGGAAATCCGACCCGTAGCATTGGCGCCATGTTACCGCCTCCCGCTGCGCCTTCGTCAGCCCCCGCGCTACAGTTTCAACGGCGGCGTACCGTTCCATCATCACCTCCTCGCAAAACCCCATGCCCCGCGTCGGTCAAACACCTGGCTCCGAATTCGTTCACAAAAACCAGCCCCATGCGGATAAGCGCGTGTCCTGTTCGGCCTAGCGGGTACTCTGCGGGCTGGCCGGGTTGTATTTCTGATAGTTTGCGGTGTTGGGGTTCGGTCAGGATCATGCAGACCTCACTTGGGTATCATTGCAATCCAGACACTTCCGGCGCTTTAGCCAAAGAGTGTTTAGCTGCTGTTCCGCATCATCCCATTTTGCCCAGCGGTGAAAGCCAAACCGGCAACGCAACGGCTCGCGTTCAGTCATGTCGAACAGCTTCCTGTGCAATCGTCCTCGGGGAACAGGTCAACCCGCGACAAATCTACCTGCCGCAGCGGCACACGATCGGCGTGCAAATACGGCAAACTCTGGTAGCCACGTGGCGGCGTTCCACCCTCGCGAATAAAGTCGTCAACCTCGCACGCCTGTTCAAACTCAGCTTTCGTCAACTGACGCCAGCTTTCATTTGAACGAAACGGGCAGACTATACACCGCGACCGGGGCGCTCTTTTGTATTGCCGATCGTCCAGCCACCGCAGGCAGTCGCCAAAGGACATTTCTTCCTCAAGCAACGGGTAACGAACAGACTGCCAGCGTTCAGCCGGAAACCCGCCTGCCCGCGATTTTTCGTCCGTGCTAATGCCGATCATCACTTCGACACGTGTATTGAGCGGAACGCGCTGGCCTTTCGTCAACCCTAGCAATTGGCGGACTTGCTTCGTGACGGCCTCTATCTTGACGGTGTTGGTGCAGGTCCGCATCATCCTGCCGCCATCTGCCAGATAGTAGGGCAGCGCCATCAACTGCTTGCCATCTGGCAGACCCTTAGACCGGCGAATGTGCTCAAGAATGTTGGCGTTGTTGTATAGGTAAACGGGAATCCTGGTGCGCTCGGATGCATAGGCCAGATAATCATAAACCGCTTGTGGCTCGTTTCCGCCGTCTCCCATTATGGCTGCGTCGGGCCGATCGATCTCGCCGCGCTCTGCCATGAAAAGGAGCGTTGATGTCTGCACACCGCCGCCATGCGAAAGAATGCGCAGTGTCGGTTTTTCGACGGGCGGATGGATAGCGCGCCAAAACTCGCGTGATGATTGGACGCTCATGTCTGGCCGTCATCGATGGCGCATAGCTTGGCGCGTTGGGCGGGGGTCATGCGGCGAGGCTTGCGCGATGCCAGCGCCTCAACAGCGGCAATCCGCTCGCCAATCCAGCCCATCACTGGCACGGCCATAGAATTACCGAGCGCCTTGTAACGCGGCCCATCAGCGGCGGGTTTGCCGCGGTTCGGGACCAGTGTGTAATCGTCAGGGAAGCCCTGCAGGCGCTCGCACTCGCGCGGCGTCAGGCGGCGCACGGCGTGGGATACGACATAGCTGCGCGACGATCCACCGGGCGCGGCGCGAATGTTTACCGTGTCGTGCGGGCCTTCGAATTGCGCGCCGTGTTCGCGACCACGAAGGTCAAAAGCCGTGGCCTGCACCTTGTTGCGCGCTTCCAACGTGTACGCGACATCGGCCTGATAGCCCTTGCCTTGCGGGCCGTGGTCTAGGTTTTCGCTGACGGCTCGCTCTTGGATGGCGAAGGCGACCGCTGCATGGCCACCGCCGTTCGTGTGGCTGTTGGCGTGCCCCATGCTTCGCAACGTGGGATGCGTGCCATCCGTCTGGAATTGCACTTCGGTGCCTTTGCAGTCGAATGCTATTGCCATCGCATTTAGTGCTTTGGCCTTGATAGTCGGTGAAAGTTCCTCGGTTATACCCAAACCACTGCGTTCACCCGGCGTTCCATTTGCGCCTTCTCCTGTTCGATCAATGGCGTCTGCGCTTATACCAAAGCAGACCGGCACCAACGGCGTCCCGCGCCCTGTGCCATCCTCGCTGGCATCAAAGCCTTCGCCGCGGAGGCTATGGGCAACATCGAACCCGCCTCCGTGCATGGGAATCAAGGTCTGGCCTTCGTCGCAAGTTGTGTTGATGCCCTTGTGCATCCGCCGTGTCAGCGTGTTGGCCAGAGCAGGAGACAAACAATCCCCCCCCCCGTTCACGTGCTGATTGTCGTAGCCCATCTTGTCGCCGTAGTGCGCGTCAATGGTCGGCGCGATTTCGGCAGGCCATTGGATCAATCCCCCATCGCAGTCGAAGTCCGTTCCAAGGCCGCCGCCTCCAGTGCTTCGGCTAGGGATGGTGGGAGCGATTTCCCGCGTTTCGCGGCGCGGCGCAGGATGCCCCGACAGGCTGTGGCGCTCAAAAAGAACCGCTGCGGCACGGCGCCAGTCTCCAAGATATCCGACAACGAACACGCGACGGCGGCGCTGTGGTACTCCAAAGTGCTGAGCGTCCAGAATTCGGTAAGCGACCCCATACCCGAGTTCGCCCATGCCCCCGAGGATGGAACCAAAATCCCGTCCTCCGTTTGATGACAACACGCCGGGGACGTTCTCCCAGACCAGCCATCGGGGGCGTTTGCGATCAGCAAGCCTAAGAAATTCGAGGGCCAGGTTGCCACGGTCGTCATCCAGTCCGCCTCTAAGTCCGGCGATGCTGAATGACTGGCAGGGGGTTCCTCCCACAAGAAGGTCGATTGGTCCGTACTGGTCCGCGCTGATTGTCGTGAAGTCGCCATGTAAGGGCACCTGTGGGTAATGGTGCGCCAACACGGCGCGGGGGAAGGGCTCGATTTCCGAGAAAAACGCCGGCGTCCATCCGAGAGGATGCCATGCTGTGGTTGCGGCTTCGATGCCGCTGCAAACGGAACCGTAGCGAAGCTTGGCGCGTTGGGCGGGGGAAAGGTTGTCCGGGACTATTCCGGGACATTGCCTGCCCGTTCCCGCCATGTTCTGCCCGTCACTGCCACGAAATGCAGGCAGGGGGTTGCGCTCAACGGCAGCTTTCCCTAGGGACTGCGCCAGTCGGGGAGTAGCGCAGCCTGGTAGCGCATCTGGTTTGGGACCAGACATCCTATCATCAATCATTGGCGGCTTTCCTTGGGTTTTCGGGGGTAGGCGTTACCTGTCCGGGACTATTCCGGGACTCCGATGCAATCAGGGCTTTTCTGACTGCATCCTCGCCGGTGTGGAAATAGCGTTTCGTGGTCCTGATGTCTGAGTGGCCCAGCAGCGTGTAAGCGATCTCGATTGATTCCGTGCGGGTCGCTGCGGTGTGCCGGTTGTCGTGGAATCGGTACCCTTTGATCCCGGCATCTGCCAACGCCTTGCGCCACTTACGATCCCAGCCTTGCGCGCTGAACGGGTAACGCTCACCCCTCTTGCGCTTCACCCGGTCCTTGCGTGGCGGGCTGTCGCGCTCGGCAACATAGGTAAACACTTGGGGGCACACCTTGGGCTGGTTGGCGATCAGTGCCACCATGCGCGGGGTGAGCGGAAAGCTGTGCGGCTTCTGGCCCTTCGCCCATACCGTTGCGCGTGCGGCTCCTAGGTCAACGTCTGCCCAGCGCATCATCACGATCTCGGTCTTGCGCTGGCCGGACAACAGGGCGAATTCCACGATGGGCTTCAGACTGTCGGGCAGCTTGTCGAACAGCCGGCGCTCTTCCTCGTTGGTGAGTGTGCGCGTCTGGACAGCAGCCTCGCGTAGTTTCGTCTCGCCCCATGCGATAACCGGCGCGTCATAGCCTCGGGCGGCACACCAATTGACCACGGCGCGGAACTGTTCGGTTTCCCGGTTCACGCTGGCATTGCTGACCGTGGCGCGACGGCGGGCGATATAGGCGTCGATCGTTGCCAGCGTCACATCGGCCAAGGGCACGGATTTGCCGATTCCGTTCGCCAGATTGAGAAGCTGATATTGCACCGTCTGTTTGCTCCTGAGGTATTGGCCTTTGGCTGACCACCATGCCCCGCACGCTTCGTCCACCGTGATCGATGGCTTGACCTTGATGCCTAGCGTTGCTTTGCGCCGTTCCTCGGCTTCGACCCGTTGGGCGTCCCGCTTTGAAGTGCAGCCTGTAGAACCGTGAAAGCGACGACCTTTGTGCTGGAAGTCGTATTGCCAGAACGGGCTTTTGGGGGATTTGTAGACTGACATGGCGCGGTGTCCTGGCGGGTCTGCTTGGCAAGATATTCAGCGCAGTCCTCGGCTGTGTAAAACACCTTGCGGGGACTCGGGCGAATGTAGCGGATCATCCCCCGTGATCGCAGGTTGCGCAAGGTGCGAGGGCTGACACGGATTAGCGCGGCGGCTTCGGCTTCGGTGATTAGGTGGGGGGTCATGCTGCAGCATCCTCGTCAAATCGATCGATCTGATCGCCCCATGTGGCCCATCCCGGCCGCGACTGGCGCGCGAACAATTCCACATAGGGACCGGCGCAAAGCTGCTCGATGTCGCCATGCACGCGGTCGGGCTTGCGGCTATGCTCGCGCCTGGGTGCCACGATCAGCTTGCGCACAGCGGCAGACAAGCGCTTCGGCTTTCCGCGCGTGAACAGCAGGCAGGTTTCAGGATTCGCGCGCGTCCAATAGCCGGTGCCCATGGGAAACATCTTGTGGTCGGCTGCGTCCATGTCCTTCGCGCGCTTCGATGTCTCGCGGCGCTGCTTTGCCCAATAAAACGCGACGGTCTTGTATTCGAAGCCCCATGCCTTGCCGACTTCAAGCGCCTGCGGGATCATCGGATCCACTGCCCACATGAACAGCACGCAATCGGGCGCGGCCAGATGGTTGACCGGCAATGCCTTGATGTCGGTCAGCGCCATGGTCTTGTAGTGGCGCTCAGGGTTGTTCTGCCGCGAGGCGTTGCGATGCAGCTTGCCATCGGGCGAACGGCCTCTGCCCTTCTCGCTCCACATGGCCATCTGCCACGGCGGATCTGCAAGGATCGCACCGTAGCGTAGCGGCATCAGGTCGGCGAATGGCCAGGTCATACCACCAGCCCCGCCCGCTTCAGCCAGTCAGCCAGCTTCGCCTCAACCTCTGCGCGGGCCGCTGCCATGATCGGCGACGGGGCGATGACTGGTGGCGCTGGTGGGACTGCGTGGGTGGTGTTGGTCATTTGCAGTATCCGGCCCGGCTTATTAGGCGCGGTCCGGTCCCTGGGTTAACTGGTGGTCAAAACGGAATGTCGGCGTCCGAAGTGAAATCGGTCACGATCAGATTTGCGACCTTCACCGACCGGCACGAACCCATGACGATAAACTCGCAACCGGGGTTTTCGCGCGCCAATCGCTTTGCCTCGCTGTCGGCGGCTCTGAACGTGTCATGCCGATATTTCGGGGCGCGGTGATTGTCAGGGTTCCAGACGATCCAGAATGCGTCGTTTGAGTTGGCCATGGTCAGTCGCCAAACCCGTCATCATCACCGGGGAACTGGTCGCCCATCTGACTGGCATCGCGACCGGGCATCAGTTCAACCAGGCGCTCGGAAACGGCGGTATCGCAATCGGCGCGCAAGAGGTCGGGCAGCTTGTCCAGCCACTTCAATTCCTTGCTGACCAGCGCGTTCAATTCGGCGTCGGTGTTGCATGCTTTGGCGCGGGACATGAACTTGTCGGCCCATTGTTCGACGTCGGATTTGGGAGCGGTGGCCGCAACATCGGTCGGCAGCGGGGTAAACGTGAACTGCCCCTTTTTGCCCTGCGAAACCGTCAGCTTCATCATCGCGGCTTTGGGAAGGTGCGACATGTGGCTGATGCGCACACCGCCGATACCCTTTTCGTTGCCAAAATCGACGTCAGGATCGCGGTACACACGGACCGATTTGCCGACCATCTGGCTTTCGTCGGTGATGGACCAGGCCAGCACCATGGCGCGTGCCATCGTCTTGCACGGATACCATGGCCGGCCATTGTCACCTTCGAACCGGATGCAGAATTGCTTTTTGCCGCGATCACCTTCGATGGTGCGAACGTCGGTGAACTTGATCGTGCGCGGGCCTGCGATCAGGTCATCACCGCACAGACGGTCGGAAACAGGCGCGATGACCTGCTGAATGGGGGTCAAATCAGTCATAGCATTATCAGCCTTTCTGTATCGACCAGTCGCGCATCGGATGCGATCAGGTCCTCATAAATCGCCAGCTTTTCAGCCAGCTTTGCCTCAAACGAAATGCAGGCGTTACCGATTGCCTCTTGGATTG
>CAINGT010000032.1 GCA_903848655.1 uncultured Sphingomonadales bacterium | reverse complement strand
GGCCACCGAAGGTAAAAAGTGGGAACCGGTTTTTACCTTCGGTGGCCTGCGGCTCGCAATAAATCACGCGAAAACAAAGACTCTATAGCGGAATGCGATTCAATCTAATCGCATTCCGCTATAGAAACTCTTCGAGTTTCCGGGCGAATTCGGCGGGGCGTGAAAGCATGAACAAGTGCCCGCCGCCTTCGGACAAGTCAATCCGGCTGCCGGGAATGGCGTTGTGCAGAAAATGCGCGTTGGCGACCGGGATCAGCTGATCTTCGGTATCGGCCATGACAAGCACCGGCATATCGAGCAAGGGCAGAAACGGCGCACTGGTCCAGAGCGCAAAAGCCCCGACTTGACAGGCCCAGCCCAGCGGCGATGGCGCTTTGGCGGCGTTCAGCGACACCTGTTCCGATCCGCCGCCGTTGTAGAGCGACGCAAGATTGCGCCGCAGCGACTTTTCGACAGTATATTCGAGCGGATCGAGCAACTGGCTCACCAGCCCCGGATTGCCGGGAATCATCACATTCCCGCTCGATGTCGCCGCCAGCACCAGCCGCCGGGTGCGCGCGCGGTGCTGAAACGCGAACTGTTGCGCCACTGCCCCGCCCCAGCTGATGCCCGCAAGATCGACTTCATCGACGCCCAGCCGGTCGAGCAAGGCCGCCAGCGTCAGCGCGATTTGCGCAATCGAATACGGGAAGATCGGGTCGGGTGACTGGCCGATACCGGGCATGTCCACGCTTATCAGCCGCCGACTGGGCAAATGCCGCGCCACCGGTTCGAGCATTTCCATGTTCATGCCGATGCCATGCAGCAGCACCAGCGGAATGCCGCCAGCGTCCTGATGCCACTGCCCGACGCGCAAGCGCCGCCCCGCGACGCCAATCATGGCGAATTGGGCGGTCGAAGCGGGGGCGCGGTGTCGGTCCATAATGCTCGTGTGCCTTGCGCCGCTCCATGCCCGTGCCGGATCGAACAGGGGGCGATTGCGGCGCTGTAGCCTGCCTTTGCGCGCAATGCCACCGGCCGCGTGTTCCGTTGCGGGACGGTTTGCCGCGCTGGCCCGTACGATGCGCTAGAGCGGAATGCGATTAGATTGAATCGCATTCCGCTCTAGAGTCTTTGTTTTCGCGTGATTTATTGCGAAAAACCGGTTCCCACTTTTTACCTTCGGTGGCCTGCGGCTCGCATCACGCTATATTTGGCCAATCGCTGCGGCTGTTGCGGTGCCCGGTTTAACGCTTCTGCAAAGCGGCGGCACCCACTGTTGCGCCATGATCGAAATGGGCGCGGGGCGCGCAGTCTTTTCCAGCGCGGCAGGCGCAGCACGGGCTTCGGCGCTTGCGCGCCCGCACGCGCGCGCGTGGTGGCAGATCGCGCTGGCGATGGGTCTGGGGCTCATGACGCTCTTGGCGACGGCGCGCAGTCTGGCTGATCGCTGGTCTCCGCTCATCGCGCTGGGCGCAACGCTGATCGCGCTTGCCACGCGCGGTTTTCGCGCTGGCGTGCCGCATCGATCCGATCACGCAATCGCACTACTGCTGGTGGCGGGAATAATCGGCGTGCCGCTGTTCGGTTATAGCTGGGGTGTCGCGCAATGGGCGCAAAGCGGCGCGGTCGGCTGGCCGCTCGCCCTTACGGTGCTGGCCGCAATCGCGCTGATCGCCACGGCGCTCCAGTCCGGGCGGCTGGCGGAGCAGATTGCCGGGCAAGTCGCGATCTGGTCCGCCGTCGCGTGGGTGATCGCGCCGCTAAGCGGCATTGGCGCGGTCTTGATCGGCGGCACGATCACCACGCTTGCCCTGCACTGGCAGCAGGCGGCGGACCGGGCCGAAACCGACCGCATGGCGCGGTTGGCGCGCGAAGCGACTCGCGCGCAAGCCATCCTCGCCGACTTTGAAGCAACCGGGCAAGGCTGGTTCTGGGAAACCGGCCCCGGGGGTGAAATCCGCTATATCTCCGCACCGGTCGCGGAATGGCTGGGGCACAATCCCGCCGAACTTGCTGGGCAGCCGTTTACCGGGATCTTCCGGCCCGAAATCCTGCCCCCGGGATCGCTGGGCGATGACGCAGGCGGCCATGGCGAACGCACGCTGGCGTTTCATCTGACCGCGCGTTCCGCGTTCAGCGATCTGCTGGTGCGCGGTGCCACCCCCAGCGGCGAACGCTGGTGGGCGATCAGCGGGCGGCCGATCCATGATGCCGCAGAGGCGTTCATGGGCTTTCGCGGGTCGGGCGCTGATCTGACCGAGCGGCGGCGCACGCAAGAACATGTGTCGCGGCTGGCGCATTTCGATTCGCTCACCGGGCTATCGAACCGGTTTTTCATGGCGCAAGCGCTCGATAAGATCCTGTCCGCAGCCCACGTGCGGCAGCGCGCTTGCGCGGTGCTGTTGATCGATCTCGACCGGTTCAAACAGGTCAATGACACGCTTGGCCACCCCGCCGGTGATCAGTTGCTGCAACACGTGGCGCAGCGCTTGCAACGCGGGGTGGCCCCGGCGGCGCGGGTCGGGCGGCTGGGCGGCGATGAGTTTCAGGTGATCGTGCCCGCGCGGGTCGAACGCGCGATGCTGGCGCAAATTGCCGAACATGTCATCGACAGCCTGTCGCAGCCCTATACGCTCGATGCCGGGCGGGTGACTATCGGTGCGTCAATCGGCATCGCCATCGCCCCCGATGATGGCGAAACCGCCGAAGCGCTGATCCGCAATGCCGATCTCGCGCTCTATGCCGCCAAAGATGCCGGGCGCGGACGGTTTCATTTCTTTGCCGCCGATCTGCACAATGATGCGCAAGAACGCCGCCAGCTCGAAGGCGATTTGCGCGATGCGCTCGGCCACGGGCAGCTCGCGCTCTATTATCAGCCGGTGGTGCAGACCGCGACCGAACGCATCACCGGGTTCGAGGCGCTGATGCGCTGGAACCATCCCGAACATGGCTTTATCCCCCCCAGCCGGTTCATCCCGATTGCCGAAGAAACCGGGCTGATTGCGCAAATCGGCGATTGGGCCTTGCGCCAGGCGTGCACCGACATGGCGCACTGGCCTGCCGATGTGCGCGTCGCGGTCAATGTATCGCCGCTGCAATTTGCCAACCCCGCGCTGCCCGGCCTTATCACCAGCGCGCTGGCCTCGGCGCAAATCGATCCCGACAGGCTGGAACTGGAAATCACCGAAAGCGTGTTCATCAATGACGATTCGGGCACCGAAGCAATGTTTCGTGCGCTCAAACGCATTGGCGTGCGGCTGGCGCTCGATGATTTTGGCACCGGCTATTCCTCGCTCGGCTATCTCAAAAAAGCGCCGTTCGACAAAATCAAGATCGATCAATCGTTCGTGCGCGGGGCGACCCAGCCCGGCAGCCGCAACGGCGCAATCATCGCCTCGATTGTCAGCTTGGCCGAAGCGCTGAACATGGAAACCACTGCCGAAGGGGTCGAAACGCTCGATGAGCTCGATCTCGTGCGGCTACTCGGGTGCAGCCATGTCCAAGGCTTTGTCTATGCCCACCCACTGACCGCGCGCGCAGCGGGTGAGCGGCTGGGCAGCGGCCTTGCCGCGATTGCGCAAGGGCCACGCGCGGCGCGCGCGCTGCGCCAGTCGCTGTTGCGCCGGGTGGTGCTCGAACATGGCGGTCGCCGCGATCCCGCCACGGTGCGCAATATCAGCCAGACCGGCGCGCTGGTCGAAGGTTTGCGCGCGGTCGCGACCGGCACCGTGTTCCGCGTCCACTTAGCCGACGGCCATTGCGTAACCGGCACCGCGCGGTGGTCCGACGACAACCGCATGGGGCTGGAGTTTTCCACGCCGCTCGCGCTTGACGCCACCGGGCGCATCGCGATCATCGCCGCGCGCCGGTCGCCGCGCGAAGGGTGAGATGACAGGCGCTTGGCGCGCTGCTAGGGCGGGCGCATGACTGACCTCGCGCTGATCCGCAATTTTTCCATCATTGCCCACATCGACCATGGCAAATCGACACTCGCCGACCGGCTGATCCAGTTTACCGGCGGGCTGACCGAGCGCGAAATGTCCGCGCAAGTGCTCGACAATATGGATATCGAGCGCGAACGCGGGATCACCATCAAAGCGCAGACAGTACGGCTCGATTACCCCGCCAAAGACGGCAAAACCTATCAGTTGAACCTGATGGACACCCCCGGTCACGTCGATTTTGCTTATGAAGTCAGCCGCAGCCTGGCGGCGTGCGAAGGCGCGCTGCTGGTGGTCGATGCCGCGCAAGGGGTAGAGGCGCAGACGCTCGCCAATGTCTATCAGTCAATCGAACACGACCACGAAATCGTGCCGGTCATCAACAAGATCGACTTGCCCGCCGCCGAGCCCGACAAAGTGCGCGCACAGATCGAAGATGTGATCGGGCTCGATGCCAGCAATGCCGTGCTCACCAGCGCAAAATCGGGGATCGGCATTGCCGAAGTGCTCGAAGCCATCGTGACCCGCATCCCCCCGCCCAGCGGTGATCGCACTGCACCGCTAAAGGCGATGCTGGTCGATTCGTGGTACGATCCTTATCTCGGCGTGGTCATTCTCGTGCGCATTATCGACGGGGTGATCCGCAAAGGGCTGCACGTGCGCTTTATGGCGGGCGATACCGAACATCTGATTGATCGCGTGGGGTGTATGCGCCCCAAGATCGAACAGTTGGCCGAACTCGGGCCGGGCGAAGTCGGCTTTATTACCGCGCAGATCAAAGAAGTGGCGCAAGCGCGCGTTGGCGATACCATCACTACGGTCAAAGGCGGGGCCAGCGCCGCGCTGCCGGGGTTCAAGCAAGTGCAGCCGGTGGTGTTCTGCGGGCTGTTTCCCGCCGATGCCGCCGATTTTGAAAAGCTGCGCGATTCCATCGGCAAATTGCGGCTCAACGACGCCAGCTTCAGCTTTGAGATGGAAACGAGCGCAGCGCTCGGGTTTGGGTTTCGCTGCGGCTTTCTGGGGCTGCTGCATCTGGAAATCATTCAGGAACGGCTGGCGCGCGAATATGACCTCGACCTTATCACCACCGCGCCATCGGTGGTCTATCGGCTGGCGATGAATGATGGCAGCACGGTCGAACTGCACAACCCTGCCGACATGCCCGATCCGGTGCGCATCGCCTCGATGGAAGAACCGTGGATCAAGGCGACGATCTATACCCCCGACGAACACCTCGGCGCGATTTTGAAGCTGTGCCAGGATCGGCGCGGCATCCAGACCGGGCTGACGTATGTCGGCGGTCGCGCGCAAGTGAACTATGAATTGCCGCTCAACGAAGTGGTGTTCGATTTCTATGACCGGCTCAAATCGATCAGCCGGGGCTATGCGAGTTTTGACTACGAACAGATCGGGCTGCGCGAAGGCGATCTGGTCAAGATGAACATCCTCGTCAACAACGAACCGGTCGATGCGTTATCGATGATCGTCCACCGCAGCCAGGCCGAAGCGCGCGGGCGCGGGCTGGTCGAACGGCTAAAAGACCTGATCCCGCGCCACTTGTTCAAGATCCCGATCCAAGCCGCCATCGGCGCCAAAGTGATCGCGCGCGAAACCATCGCCGCCTTGCGCAAGGATGTTACCGCCAAATGCTATGGCGGCGACATCAGCCGCAAGAAAAAGCTGCTCGACAAGCAGAAAGAAGGCAAAAAGCGGATGCGCGAATATGGCAGCGTGCAAATCCCGCAAGAAGCCTTCATCGCCGCGCTGCGGATGGGAGAAGAATGATCGCGCGCGCTGAAATCAGCGCCGCGGACGTGGTGGGCGGTAACGGGCTCGAACCGCTGACCCTCTCGGTGTAAACGAGATGCTCTACCAACTGAGCTAACCGCCCTAGAGCGTGATGCAAAAAAGTGGGAACCGGTTTTTTGCAATAAATCACGCGAAAACAAAGACTCTAGAGTTGACTGCGATTCAATCTAATCGCATTCCGCTCTAAACGACCGAACAGCAAGGCCAAGCGTTTGCGGTTGGTCATGGATCGGCGTTTACCGCCGATGATGAGCTGTACATGGCGAAACAGGCTGGTCAACACCGGTGTTGATCGAAAGATACCCCGATGGGTTCCGGTCTTGCTGGCGGTTGTATCGCTTATACCGTAGCGCCGCGCCAATTACCTGCTTCGCGCAATCCCTCGCGATTCAAGCGAACCGGATGCGGGCTTGCGCCTGGGCCACCGCTACTGTGGCGTGATCGCCGCTGCGATGATTGAGAACCTAACGCGAGCAGCAGTCCACCGAAGATAAAAAGTGTCTACCGGTTTGTACTTTGGGTGGACTGCGGCTCGCAATAAATCACGCGAAAACAAGTACTCCAGAACAAGATGCGATCCTATTTTATCGCATCCCGCTTTAGGGAGCCTTTGTAAACGTGGCGTAGTTTTCATTGCCGACAAAGCCGAACTTGGTGGACTTTGAATCGGAGATGATCTTGATGATCTGGTTGGCGACTTCGTAATTGGCATAAGCTTCGGGCTGAAATTGCAGTTCCGGCTCAACCGGCATTGCCTTGGTGGCTTTCAGCAACGCGACCAAATTGCCGTATGTGACGGGTGTACCGTTCCACAAGATGATGTTCTGTGAAGTCAGAACCAGCTTATTCTTGTCTGGATGCACCTCTGTGGTCGGGGGGGGTGGCGTCGATACCGGCAGGTTGACGCTCACCGAATGGGTGGCCACGGGGATCGTGATGATGAACATGATGAGCAGCACGAGCATGACGTCGATCAACGGCGTCGTGTTCATGTCCATCATCGGCGAACCATCGTCCTTGCCGCCGCTCATTGCCATTGCTGGTACTCCTAAATCGCGTGTTCGATTGCTTGATCGGATGAGGGCAGGATGGATTAACCCGCGGGATCAACCGGGGTCGAGATAAAGCCGACTTTGGGATAGCCCGCCGCCTGCACGTTGTAGATCGCCCCGGCAATGCATTTCCACGGCACGTTGACATCGCCACGGATGTGCACTTCGGGCACTTTTTCGGGGTCCATGTTCGCCGCGCCGCCTTCACGCTTTACGATGGCGTCGAGCCGTTCATAAGCCGCTTTGTAAAGCTCGGTGCTGTCCACCGGGGTAGTGTTGTTGAAATAGATGCGGCAATCACCGGTTGGCGAGGAACCCGCGTAACCAGGCTGTTTGGGGCTGCGCCCCGCAGCGTCGGTCGATACGACCGCAACCAGCAGGTTCTCGTTCTTGTCATGCGTCTCTTCAGACTTCAGGATCGGAACTTTCAGTTTTTCGATGGTCTGGATCGCGACCGGCACCGCAATCAGGAAGATGATCAGCAGCACGAGCATCACGTCCACGAGCGGCGTGGTGTTGATGTCCGACATTGGGCGTTCTTCTCCGCCGCCGCCTACAGACATTGCCATTGGTTAAATCCTATCCGATTTGCCCGGCGAGGCTGGAGTTGCCAGCTTCGCGCGTGTCCGGACGGGGCCGATCCGGATGGATCAGCCCCGGTGTTCCTGATTACTTCTTCGCTGGTGCCGGAGCCGCCGGCTTGGGCGCCGCTGCCACCGGAATGACCGGCTTGACCGCACCGTGCGAGGCGATGTTGGCCAGCACGTCGGTGCTGAATCCGGTCAGCAGTTCGGCGATACGCTTGTTGCGCGCTTGCAAGAAGTTGTAAGCAAGCACCGCAGGCACCGCGACCAAAAGGCCGAGCGCGGTCATGATCAACGCTTCACCGACCGGGCCGGCGACTTTGTCGATCGAGGCCGAACCGGCCAGACCGATGTTGATCAGCGCGCCGTAAATCCCGACGACGGTACCGAACAGCCCGATGAACGGCGAAGTGGCGCCCACGGTGGCAAGGAACGGCAGCCCGCTGGCAAGCCGGGCGTTGATGGACGCTTCGGAACGGGCGAGCGAGCCATGCAGCCAATCGTGTGCTTCGGTCTGATCGACCAGCTTGGTGGTCTGTTCTTCAGCCAGGATGCCGTCATCGACGACCTGCCGCCACGCGCTGTTCTTTTCCAGCTTTGCCGCGCCATCCTTGAGCGATGCGGCGCGCCAGAACGTGGGCACACCAGACCGGTACTGGCCGATCAGTTTCGACTGTTCCAGCAACTTGGTAAACAGGATGTAAAATGTGCCGACCGACATGACCAGCAAGATGGTGAACGTGGTCAGCGGGATCCAGTTGGGCTTTCCGCCTGGAAACAGAACTTCGACGAGACCAAATTTGTTCTGCGGCGCAGCACTGGCCGCAGCGGCTGCGAGCGTCTGAATGAGCATTCCGATCTTCCTCTCAAGAATTCAAACGAAGGGGCAAATATCTGGGTGATAAATTTTGGTGACCAACGGGCCTGAATCCCGCCGGACGGTGAACGCAATCAATCCTTGGGAAGCACCCAGCGGAAGTTGTTGGCATAGCTTCCCTGAACCGGGTTGCCATCACCATCCGTGGCTGGAGCAAAACGACCGCGACGACGCATCAGGTCGCATACCGTCTTGTCCAGTTCCGCAACACCGCTCGACCGGGTGATTTCACAACTCGCCACCTTGCCATCCGTGCCAACCGTCAACCGGAAACTGGTTGTACCTTCCTGGTTGAGCTGGGCGGCGCGGGTCGGATAGTCGTCGTTTGACACCCATTCGGTGGGACGTCCCTTTGGAGTCGCAGGCTTGGGCGTAAAACGCGGCGGCGGCGGCGACGGGGGCGCTGGCACAGTGATCTGCGGCGGTGGTGCCGGAGGGGGCGATTGCACCGTTTGGAGAGGGATCGGAGCCACGTTCAGCTGGATCGTTGGCGGAGGCGCAACAATCGGCGGCGGCGGCGGGGGCCGGTCCGTCTTTGGCGGCGGGGGTGGTGGGGGTGGCGGTGGCTTGTCCGGGTCAATCTTGACCGCGGTAGTCACCTCCTTGATCTTCTTTATCGCCTCATATGCGAGGCCAGTGACCAGCGCGTAGCCGACCACGACGTGAAGAAGAGCAACGACGATGAGCGCGGTGATCTTGTTACCGCTCATCTGTTGGTCAGCGTAAGCCATTCAGCTTCTAAACTCCTGATCTTTCGGCTGAACCCCAGCGCAATTTCAGCCTTGTCGGGCTGTCAATGCGGCAAGGCCTGTCACACACACGACCGGGCGGGATCACCGTCCCGCCACGATTGCTCACTCCAGCGATATCTTCCACCCTGCCGGTAAACCGGCCTACCACTCCCGTGCGCAAGCACATCGACAGTGGTGTGGTCCCGGGCCTTATCAACGTTTCGCCGGGTATTCGCGAGCCTTAACGCCGAAGCCGGGGGTGTGCAATTGCTTTATCGGTTCACGTTCGATTCACCTGACATTGGCTTGGTCCTGCCGCATAAAGGGTGCGGAGCCGCACCGTTAGCCAGCCAGGAATCCGCCGATGCCCCCATCCTTTGTCCGCATGTTTGCGATCATGACCGGCTTAATGCTGGGCATATCCGGCCTGTCCGGAATGGTTGCCGCGCGCGACGCCGCAGGTTCCGGCCAGCCATCGCCCAAGGCTGATTCACGCAACCCTGCCCCCCCCACGCTGACTTATGCCGATCGGGTTGATCTGGCGCTGGCCTCGCCGGTGGTGGCAAAAGCCACGGTACATCGGCAAGTCCGGCTGAAGCCTGCCGAATCACCCGGATTGGCGGCGGGATTCGTGCGGCTGTATATCGAAGCCGATACCACCGCCGTGCTGGTCGGGCCGGACCTTGGCGAATCACTGCGGTTTCTGACCGATGTGCCGCTCAATGTGGCGGGCAAAGTTCCGCGCCTGGCCAAGCTGCCGGTGCTGGTATTCGGCACGACCGTACCGGGCAAGCCGGGCGAACTGACGCTGACCGCATCGGACACGATGCTGGCATGGGATCCGGCCCTTGAGGCGGGAATGCGCGCAATCCTGACCGAGGCCATCGCGCCCGATGCCGCCCCGCGCATTACCGCCTTGCGCGAAGCGCTGCACGTGCCCGGCAATCTGGCGGGTGAAGGCGAAACGCAAGTATTCCTTGGCACCGAGACCGGCAAACCGGTGTCGCTGTCGATCATTCGCCGTCCTGACACACCGATTCGCTGGGGGGTCAGCTTTGGCGAGATTGTCGATCAGGCCGCGCAACCGCCCCGGCCCGAAACCCTAGCATGGTATCGGCTTGCCTGCGCCCTGCCGCCCGCGATTCCCGCCCCGGCGGCAATATCGGCAACCGCCGCGCAACGACGCATCGCCAGTGAGGATTATGCGCTGGTGCTGCGCGAACTGGGCCCGTGCTTGCGTGACCACGCGTGGTATCGCGCGCGGTGACGCAAAAAACAGCATCGCCCTTGGTCGGGTGATGCCATATGGGCCGGGCCGACGAACCCGAAGTTTCCCCTGAGCGAGGATATCATGAGCGAACCGTTGCGTATTGCGCTGGCCGGGCTGGGCACGGTCGGCGGAGGGGTGGTGCGGCTGATCGAGGCCAATGCCGCGCTGATCGCGCGCCGCGCCGGGCGGCCGATCATCATCACCGCGATCAGCGCGCGCAACCGTGGGCGCAACCGGGGTTTCGACACCACGCGCTATGCGTGGGAAGACGATATGGTGATCCTGGGCGAACGCGATGATGTCGATGTCGTGGTCGAACTGGTCGGCGGGGCCGATGGTCCGGCGCTGGCGCTGGCACGCACGACATTCGACGCGGGCAAGGCGCTGGTGACCGCCAACAAGGCGATGATCGCGCACCACGGCATCGAACTGGCCACCCGCGCCGAAGCCGCCCATACCGCACTGAAATTCGAAGCGGCGGTGGCGGGCGGCATCCCGGTGATCAAGGCGCTGAAAGAAGGCGCGGCGGCCAATAGGCTCCACCGCGTCTATGGCATTTTGAACGGCACCTGCAATTACATCCTGTCAACAATGGAAGACACCGGGCGCGACTTTGCCGCCGTGCTCGACGAAGCGCAGCAGAAAGGCTTTGCCGAAAGCGACCCGAGCTTTGACATCGACGGCATTGACGCGGCGCACAAGCTGGCGATCCTCAGTTCCATCGCGTTTGGCACGGCGGTCGATTTTGCGGCGGTAACGGTGACCGGCATCCGCCGCGTGCTCGCCGCCGATATCGCGCAAGCCGATGCGCTGGGCTATGCGATTCGCCTGATCGGTATGGCGCAAGTCTCGACCGATGCGCACGGGCAACGCCGGCTGTTTCAGCGCGTCCACCCGCATCTGGTGCCGCGCGATCATCCGCTGGCGCATGTCGATGGCGCGACCAACGCGGTCGTGGCCGAAGGGGACTATGTCGGCCGCCTGTTGTTTCAGGGTGCGGGCGCGGGCGATGGCCCGACCGCGAGCGCAGTGGTGGCCGATCTGATCGATATCGCGCGCGGCGATATCGGCGCGCCGTTTTCGATTCCCGCCGCCGAGCTCGAACATGCCGCCCCCGCTGATGCGGGTTTGCGCAGCGGCAAGGCCTACATGCGCTTTACCGTGGCCGACCGGCCCGGCACGCTGGCCGAAATCGCCGCTGCCATGCGCGATGCCGGGGTGTCGATCGAAAGCCTGATCCAGACCGGGCGGATCGATGTCGCGGGCGAAACACGCGCGCTGGTTTCGCTGGTCACGCACGATGGCCCCGAAGCGGCGATTGCCGAAGCCTTGCGCCTGCTCGACGGATCGCCGAGCCTGGCCGAGCCGCCGCTGGTGATGCACATTCTGGCGGATTAGCGGTCAGGTCCCGTTGGCGTCAGCGCGCGGCTGACCGGGGCCACCAGGTCAGCGTGTGCTGGTCGTGTGCGGTGGTCCAGAGTCCGGCGGGGGTATAGCGCAGCGCTCCGCTGCCGACCGCTTTGCCGATGCGCGCGATGATCGCGAGCGTGGCGGGGTTGATCGCCGCGAATTCCTGATCTTCGGTAGTGCGCAGCCACACCACGCCGCCGCCGGTGTCGATATCGCCCCATTTGAGCGTTGCCCCCAGCTTGACCCGGCCACTTACCGTGCCGCTGGCCGGATCGACCCGCGCGAGCGTGCCATCGCCTTGTTCCTGCACAAACACCGCGCCTTCACCCGCTGCCAGAAAGCCGGGGTTATGGCCCAGCGCGGTGCGCAAGACGACAGTATTGGTCGCCGGGTCGATGCGTTGCAACGATTGCTGTTTGGCGCTGACAGCCCATACTGCGCCAAACCCGAACGCCATGTACGACGTGCCCGGATCGACCGCGATTTTCGCGGTGATGGTGTTGGTGGCGGGATCGATGCGTGACACTTCGCCGCTGGCCGCGCTGGCGAGCCATACCGCGCCTGCCCCGGCCACGACATTGAGTTCACCGCTCGGGTCGGCAATGCCGGTCGGGATCGTGGCGGTCAGCGTGGCTTTGGCCGGATCGATGCGGTTGAGGCTGCGCGTCTGGCAATCGGCAACCCACAGCGCGCCTGCGGTCAGCGCCATTGCGCCGCATGGATGGGGCAGCGCGACCGACGCGATTTTGCCGTGGTGCGACCACAGCTCGACCCGCCCGGCATTGGTGGTCCAGACTTGGTCGCCATCAACCGCCAGAAAGTCGGCAAAGCCCGGTACTGGGGTGACCACCGGATCACCCACGCCAGCTTGCTGCGCACGGGCGGCGGGCGCGATCAGGGCGCACAGCGCGGCAAAAACCGTGAACCGGTGACGCATGGTGATTGTTGGCTGCATCATCGCGGATCTCCCTTTGCAGCGGGAATAGCCGCTGCGGACGCGGTGGGCATACGGCAGTTGACGTATCGGTGGAACGGGGGATCGCGCGTATCGAGTTAGCATACGGGTAGCAGGGGATTAATCGGTGACCGGATCGGGCAGTCGCGTCAAGGCAACCATTTTCCGCTATTTTCAGCCTGCCGCGCTGGTGGCCATCGTCGTGCTGTGGTCGGTCATGCCCGCCGCATGGCTGGACCCATGGGTGTTCGTGGCCATCGCCCTGACCACGCGACTGACGATCCTCGGGCTGGAACGGGTGAACGAGCGCCACGCCAGTTGGCGGATGGATCGGCGCGAACTCGTTACCGATGTGTTTTATATGCTGCTGGTCATCTTCGCGATCAGCAAAGTGCGCAAGCTGGTGGTCGATCAACCGCTGATCTCCGCGCGCCATGCGCTCGGGCTGGAAACGCCGTGGGCCATGCATTGGCCGATGCTGGTGCAAGTGGTGGTGATTATCGCGCTGATCGAATTCGGCCAGTACTGGATGCACCGGCTGATGCACGACAACCACGCATTCTGGCTGACCCATGCGCCGCATCACCACGTGCCGCAGTTGAATGCGCTCAAAGGTTCGGTGGGCAATCCGCTCGAATTGTTTCTGGTCGGGCTGAGCGTGGCGGTGCTGTTCGATTTCGATTTGAGCGCGCTGTTGTGCGTGGGCCACATTCTTACGGCGGTCACGTGTTTTGCCCATGCCAATGTGCGGTTCAACCCGCCGCGCTGGTATGCCTTTGTGTTCACGACCATCGAACACCACAGCCTGCACCATTCGGTGACGTATGAGGACACGCGCTGCAATTACGGCAATGCGCTGATCGTGTTCGACCGGATGTTCGGCACATTCCGCGATGGCGAGGCAGAGGCGGTGGGGCAGGATGATCGGCGGCGGCTGACGATCCGCGAACAGTTCCTGTTTCCGTTTGTGCCGCTGATCGCGCTGGTCAAGGCGCGCCGCGCCGATGCGCGCGCGGCCTGATCCGTGCTGATGGAAGGGTATGGTGCAAGGCCTGCAAGCGTGGCATTCTCGGCACGCCAAAGCGGCAATGACGGGACCGGGACGTGAACAAGCACTTGATGGATCTGATGCCCCCGGCGACCGTTTTCGCCGTCGTGCTGTTTTGGCGCGTCATCCCTGACGCTTGGGTGGATCATCCGTGGACATTCATCGGTGTTGCCGGGACGACGGCGGCTTTCGTACTGGCGCTGGAATGGGTCTATGAACGCCATGCCGGTTGGCGGCTGACGTGGCGCGAGTTTTTTACCGATCTGTTTTATGTCGTGCTCGGCTTTACGGTGATTGACTGGGTGTCCAAAAACTGGGGCGAAGCGCCGCTGCTCGCGGTCAAATCAACGCTGCATATCGATACCCCGTGGGCAATGGCATTGCCGTTTCTGGTGCAAGTCGCGCTGGTGGTCGTGCTGATCGAATTCGGGCAGTACTGGATGCATCGGCTGATGCACAATTTTACCCCGTTCTGGATGACCCACGCGCCGCATCACCATATTACCCAGTTGAATGCGATGAAAGGCTGGGTGGGCAATCCGATCGAGCTGTTTCTGATCAGCCTGAGCGTGGTGGCGCTGTTCGATCTTCCGTTACGCGCGGTGCTGTGCGGGGTTTCCGTGCTGATGGCGGTGTCGATCTATGCCCATGCCAATGTGCGCAGCGATCCGCCGCGCTGGTACGCGTTTGTTTTTACCACGATCCGCAATCACAGCCTGCACCATTCGGTGCCGCTGGAAGACACGCGCTGCAACTATGCCAATTCGCTGATCCTGATCGACCGGTTGTTCGGCACGTTCCGGGATGGTGAGGCAGCGGTCGTCGGGCAGGATCAGCGGCGGCGGCTGTCGATCCGCGAACAGTTTGCGTTTCCGTTCGTGCCGGTGATTGCGTGGGTCAAGGCGCGTGGACGCCTGACGGCTGCGGGCTAGAGCGTGATGCGAAAAAGTGGGAACCGGTTTTTCGCAATAAATCACGCGAAAACAAGGACTCTAAATTCAGCTTTCGCGCACCGCGCCGATATGCGCCGTGCCGCGTTGTTTAGCCAGCAGTTGCTGGCGCTGGCGTTCGCGATTGGCCTGCCGTTGCTGTTCGGTGCGCTGCGCGTGGCAGGCGGGGCAGGCGACCCCGGCTTCATAGAGCGGTGATGCGCGGTCTGCTGCGGTAACGGGGCGCTGGCAGGCGTGGCACAGCACATGCGTGCCGGGGGCCAGCCCGTGCCCCACCGCCACGCGCTGATCGAACACAAAGCATTCGCCTTGCCACAGGCTTTGTTCGGGCGGGATTGTGGCGAGATAGTCGAGCACGCCGCCTTTGAGGTGATAGACCTCGGCCACGCCTTCGCGCCGCAACAGCGCGGTTGATTTTTCGCAGCGGATGCCGCCGGTGCAGAACATCGCGACTCTGGTTTTGCCGGCCAGCAAATCCGCGCGATGCGCGCGAAACCACGCCGGAAATTCCGCAAAGCTGCGCGTATGCGGATCGATCGCCCCGGCAAAGCTGCCCACCGCGACTTCATAGGCGTTGCGCGTGTCGATCACCAGCGTGGCCGGATCGGTGATCAGCGCGTTCCAGTCATGCGGATCGACGTAATGCCCGGCACCGGTCAATGGATCGAGCGCGGGTTCGCCCATCGTCACGATTTCGCGCTTCACCCGCACTTTGAGCCGGTGAAACGGCATGGCCGCGCTGTCAGCATATTTGACATCGAGTTCGGCGCAGCCGGGCAGCGCGCGGATATGCGCAACCACCGCCGCAATCGCAGACGCATCCCCGGCAATCGTGCCGTTGATCCCTTCGCGCGCCAGCAGCAGTGTCCCGCGCACACCAAGCTGGCGGCACAAGTGGTCGAGCGGTGCGCGCAACGCCGCACAATCATCAAACCGCGCAAACCGGTAAAGCGCGGCCACGCGGACCGCTGGCGTATCGCTGCTGGCTGAGTGCATGGAGCGGCGCATAAACCGAAAGCCGCGCCGCGTGCAAGCGAGCCGGAGATTCAATGAAAATCGCGCGATTTGGGGATGATGCGGGCGTCGCGTGGGTGCGTGGGGCTGGGCCGGGGGGGCAGGCGTGCGCTATCGGTGGGGTTGGGCCGGGCGGCATCGCGCGTTTGATTGGCCAGATGCGCCAGATCGGCGCTGGCGTCGGTCATATGCGCGGCGATCACGTGGACCACAGCATCATCGTATTCGACCCGCCCGCGCACTTCGATCAGCCGTGCGCCCATGACCACGGCGCGCTGTTTTTGCTTGAGATCGGGCCAGATCACCAGATTGATTACCCCGGTTTCATCTTCCAGCGTGATAAAGCACACGCCTTTGGCGCTGCCCGGTTGCTGGCGCACCAGCACCACGCCCGCGACATGGACCATCGTGCGGGTCTTGCGCGCGGTCAGATCGCAGGCGCGCACGAACCCGCGTTCAGCCAGCCCGGCGCGCAAAAACGCCAGCGGATGCGCTTTGAGCGACAGGCGCAAAGTCTGGTAATCGGCGATCACTTCATCGCCCAGCGCCATCACCGGCAGCAGGGTGCGCACCTCTTCCAGCCCTTCATCGCGCGCGCCCATCGCGACAAACAGCGGCAGATCGGGCGCGGCGATCAGGCTGCGCGCCTGCCACAGCGCTTCGCGCCGCGACAGGCCGAGCGATCCGCACGCATCGGCAGTCGCCAAGCGCTCGATCACCCCCGGCGACAGTCCGGCGCGCGCGCGCACATCGCCGAGATCGCGATAGGCCCCGCCGTGCTGGCGCGCGGCGATCAGCGCGGCCGCCTGCGCTTCACCCAGCCCGTCGATCTGGCGCAGCCCCAGCCGCAGCGCGCCGTGTTCGAGCGTGGAATCCCATTCGCTGTGGTTCACATCGGGTGCCAGCACCACCACGCCATGATCGCGCGCATCGCGCACGATTTGCGCCGGGGCATAAAACCCCATCGGCTGCGAATTGAGCAAGCCGCAAGCAAACGCTGCGGGGTAATGGCATTTCAGCCAGCTCGACACATAGACCAGATGGGCAAAGCTGGCGGCGTGGCTTTCGGGAAAGCCGTATTCGCCAAAGCCCTTGATCTGGTTGAAGCAGCGCGCGGCAAAATCGGGGTCATAGCCGCGCGCGATCATCCGCCCGACCATCATGTCTTCCAGTTCATCGACCATACCCCGGCTGCGGAATGTGGCCATCGCCTTGCGCAAGCGGTTCGCCTCAAGGCTTGAAAAGCGCGCCGCGTCGAGCGCGATCTTCATCGCCTGTTCCTGAAAGATCGGCACGCCATATGTACGCGCGAGAATCGCGGTCAATTCATCGGGCGGGCCGTGGCGCGGATCGGGCGCGGGGATCACCACTGGCTCGTCGCCGCGCCGCCGTTTGAGATATGGGTGCACCATATCGCCCTGGATCGGCCCCGGGCGGACAATCGCCACTTGCACCACCAGATCATAGAATTCGCGCGGGCGCAGGCGCGGCAACATGTTCATCTGCGCGCGGCTTTCGATCTGGAACACGCCGAGCGAATCGCCCCGGCACAGCATAGTATAGACCGCCGGGTCTTCGCGCGGGACATCGGCCAGCGACAGCGTGCGGCCATGATGCGCGGTCAGCAGATCAAGGCATTTGCGGATGCACGTCAGCATCCCGAGCGCCAGCACATCGACTTTCATCATGCCGAGCGCGGCGATATCGTCCTTGTCCCATTCGATAAAGCTGCGATCGGGCATTGCGCCATTGCCCACCGGCACGGTTTCGATCAGCGGGCCTTGGGTGAGGATAAACCCGCCGACATGCTGCGACAGATGGCGCGGCATCCCGATCATCGCTTCGGCAAGGCGGATCACCCGGCGCAAATGCGGATCGGTCAGATCGAACCCGGCTTGCGCCACTTCGCGCGCGCCCATTGCGCCGCCCCAACTGCCCCACACAGTGCGCGCGAGCGCGGCGGTGACATCTTCGGTCAGGCCCATCGCTTTGCCCACTTCGCGGATCGCCATGCGCGGGCGATAGTGGATCACCGTGGCGCAGAGCCCGGCGCGATGGCGGCCATAGCGGCGGTAGATATACTGGATCACCTCTTCGCGCCGTTCGTGTTCGAAATCGACATCGATATCGGGCGGTTCCTTGCGCTCTTCGGAAATGAACCGGTCAAACAGCAGCGCGTGTTTGGCCGGATCGACCGCGGTAATCCCTAGGCAATAGCACACCGCCGAATTGGCCGCCGAGCCACGCCCCTGGCACAAGATCGGCGGGTCTTGAGCGCGCGCGAAATCGACAATGTCTTTGATCGTCAGGAAATAGGTTGCCAGATTGAGCTGGCCGATCAGCGCCAGTTCGCGGTGCAGCGTTTGCACCACCGCCTCGGGCACCCCGGCGGGATAGCGCCAGTCTGCCCCCGCCCAAGCCTGTTCGGCCAGCCAGGTTTGCGGATCGCGCCCCGGCGGGCAGATTTCTTCGGGATATTCATAGCGCAATTCGGTCAGCGCAAAGGTGCATTGATCGGCCAGCGCGCGCGCGGCGGCAATCGCGTGCGGCCAGCGTGCGAACAAGCGCACCATTTCACCGGGCGATTTGAGATGGCGTTCGGCGTTCGGTTCCAGCCAGTGCCCGGCGGCGGCGACCGTGGTGCGATGGCGGATCGCGGTCATCACATCGTGCAAAGGCCGCCGCGCCGCTTCGTGATAGCGCACATCGTTCGTCGCCAGCAGCGCCAGCCCGTGCGTGCGCGCCAGATCATCGAGCGCGTTGATCCGCGCGACATCATCGCCGCAATAGAGATAACACGCCGCCACATGCCGCAGCGTCGGCAGTCTGTGGACAAGCTGCGGGATAACCCCGGCAAAATTGGTGGACAACATCGTGTGCGATGGCGCGGGCACGCTATCGCCCAGCGCGACAACATTGCTGGGCACGGCAATCGTCAGCAACTGGTCAAGATCGCGCGGCGGGATCACCACCAGCGCGATACCTGTGGAATGGTCGGCGAGCATCGCCAGCGTGATGTCGCAGCGCCCTTTGTCCTGCCATTCGCCCTCGGGCGTGGCCATGCGCCCAAGCGAAATCAGCCGACACAAGCGGCCATAGCCCGCGCGGTCCTGCGGATAGGCGAGAAACGTCAGCCCCTCGCGCGTCTCGATCCGGCACCCGATCACCGGGCGCAAACCGAGCGTCCCCGCCTCCCCATGCAGCCGCACCACCCCTGCCAGCGAATTGGCATCGGCAATCCCGATGGCATCATACCCCAGCGCGTGCGCTGTGGTGGCCAGATCGACCGCATCCGACGCCCCGCGCAAAAACGAAAAACAGCTCATCACCCCCAGCTCGACAAACGCCGCGCGCGCTGGCGGCACGGACGTACCAGCGGACACGACACGACGGCGGGCGGGGGTCAGCGGCGTATCGGGCATGGCTGGCTTACCCGCACAACCCTTGCAAAAACCAGTCGGGCGCGCCGCCGCGGCCATCGTCGGGCAGGCCTTGGCGGTAGATCCAGTAGCGGCGGCCGGTGCTGTCTTCGATGCGGTAATAGTCGCGCAGGCGGGTGCGGCCGCGTTCGCGCCACCATTCGGGGGCGATGCGTTCGGGCCCTTCGGCGCGGATGATTTCGTGCACCGTGCCCCGCCAGCGGAACAGGCGCGGCAGGCCGTCGGGGGCGGCGTGGATCACCGCGATCGGTTCTGCCCGGTCAAGCAGTTTGAGCGGGCGGGCGTGGAGCGCCAGGTGTTCCTGCACGATCAGCGCCGGATCGGGCGCGACCCAGCGTTGCGCGCGTTCGGGCACATGGCTGGCGCGCGGCAGCGGCATCGCCACCGCGCCCGCGCCCAGCCGCACGGTCAGCCGGTCGATACACGCCGACAGGCTGGTGCCGTGGTCTTGCGCCGCCTGATCGAGATCGGTCTGGGTCAGCGCCAGCGGTTCGGCCCAGGGCGCGCTTAACCGCACCACTTCGATGCCGAAACCGGCGTCGATATCTTCCAGCTTGTGCGCCAGCAGCCGCGTGACATGCGCCGGATCGCGCGTCGGTGCCGCCAGTTCGAGCCGCCGCTGCACGACATCGCCATCGACTTTCCACAGCCCCAGGTCGATCCGCCGCGCGCCCTGCCCCAGCGCTTCCAGCCGCCGCGCCAGCGCCAGCGCGAGATCGGCCACCACGCGGTCGAGCAGCGCGCGGTGGCGCACCGGTTCGACCAGACGGCGCTGGACCAGCGGCAGCGGCGTGGTGACCACCGGCAGGATCGGTTCGGGCACGCGCCCGGCCAACTGGTCAAGCCGCACCAGCGGATTGGCCCCCGGCGCGCGCCGGTCGCGAAACCGCCGCGCCAGCGCGGGGCGGTCGATCTCTGCCAGATCGCCGATGCGTTTCAGCCCCAGCCGTTGCAGCAGCAGCACGACCGCGTGATCGAGCCGCAGCGCCGCCACCGGCAGATCGTGCAGCGCCGCCAGCGGATCGGCCCCGGCGGGCAGGACTGTACGGTCCGCGCCATAATGCGCCAGCGCCCAAGCCGCGCCTGCGGTGGGCGCAATCGCCAGCCGCACCGCCAGCCCGCGCGCGGCAAAACAGCCCGCCGCATCGGCGATCAGCCCGGCTTCGCCGCCAAACAAGTGCCCCACCCCGCCGACATCGACGATCAGCCCGTCGGGCGGATCGAGCGCGCTCCATGGCCCCCAGCGCTGCGCCCACAAGGCCAGCGCTTCGAGCAAGGCGCGGTCCCCCGCCGGATCGGCAGGATGCACCACCAGCACCGGGCACAGCGCGCGCGCATCAGCCAGCCGCATATCGACCCGCGCGCCCGCCGCTTGCGCCGGGGCGCTGGCGGCAGTGATGCGCGGCCCGTGCGCGGATTCGCCCACCAGCACCACCGGCTGATCGAGCAGATCAGCCGCGCCCTGCTGCCACCGCCAGCGATCGATCGCCAGCGCCGGGCACCACGCCGCCATGATCCGGCGCGGCGGTACCAGTGCCGGGCTCAAAGGCACAAAGCCGGTTTGCGAGTCTGAGTCGAAACGCGCGAAAGAGCGCGTTTCGAAGTCTGCACCGGCCCGCTCCCCCACCCGACCACCCATAGGGTACTATCGTTGGGTGGTCGGGTGGGGGAGCGGGCCGGTG
>CAINGT010000031.1 GCA_903848655.1 uncultured Sphingomonadales bacterium | reverse complement strand
CGTCTACCGCACGATCCATGACCGATCTCCAAAAATCAGTCTTGAATCACATATCTACCGCATAGGGAATCCCTCGAGGATTAAATTGTCACCACGCTCTAGAGCTGAATACGATTAGGTTGAATCGCATTCAGCTCTAGAGTCATTGTTTTCGCGTGATTTATTGCGAAAAACCGGTTCCCACTTTTTCGCATCACGCTCTAACGCGCGATCAAGTTCAGCGGTGGTTCAGCCGTCAACCCGTTCCCTGGCATTATCGGCCTTGCGGGGATCACGACATGGCAAACCTGACCACACCGACGCTGCTCGCCCTTACGCTGCTGACCGCGCCGGGGGTCGCACGCGCCGCGCCCGATGCCGCGCGCCCCGCGCAAAGCGATGTTTCGGTCACGATCTATACCAACGACCTGGCGCTGGTCGAAGATCGGCGGCAGCTTGATCCCGGCAAAGGGTTGGTCAATGTCGAATTTCCCGACGTTTCGGCAGCGATTCAGCCTGAAACCGTTACGCTGACTTTGCCGGGCGCGACGATCCTCGAACAGAATTTCGACTATGACTTGCTCTCGCCCGAGCGGCTGCTCGACAAAACGGTGGGGCAGACGGTCACGCTGATGCACACCAACCCCACCACCGGCATCGACAGCGGCGAACCGGCGCGGGTGCTGGCAAACAATGCCGGCACATTGCTTGAAGTGGGCGGCCGGATCGAGGTTTTGGGCAATATCGGCTTTTCGCGGCTGGTGTTTCCCGGCCTGCCACCGGGGCTGCGCGCCCGCCCGACGCTGTCGGTGCGGCTGGCATCGGACACGGCGGGGGTGCGCCCGGCCACGCTCAGCTATCTGACGCACGGTTTTTCGTGGAAGGCTGACTATGTCGCGCTGTTCGAACCCGAGGGCAGCGACGGCGCGGGGCGGATCGACGTGCAAGGCTGGATCACGCTCAACAACACCACCGGCACCGCCTTTGCCGATGCGCATGTCCTGCTCGTCGCGGGGGATGTGGCGAGTTCGCTGGGCAGCAGCAATCCGTATCGCCAGCCGCCACGCTACGCCAAGATTCGTCCGCAACTTGAAGTCGCCGGGACCGAGACAAGCGGGCGCGAGCGGTTGGGCGATTTTTATGTCTATCCGATCACCGGGCGCACGACTTTGGCCAATGCGCAACAAAAGCAAGTGTCGTTTCTCGATGTCAAAAGCGCGCCCGCGCGCAAGGTTTATGCCTATTCCAACCGCTGGCTGAGCAGCGCAAGCGAACCGCAAAGCGCGCAAAGCGTGCTGCGCTTTTCGACCGGGGGCAAAGCCGGGGTGGGCGATGCCCTGCCGGCCGGAATGGTGCGTGTCTATATGCGCGATGCGCGCGGCCAGCCGCAATTCATCGGCGAACAGTCGATCGATCATACGCCCAAAGGATCAACGCTGGCGTTGCCGACCGGGGCGGCATTCGATGTCAAAGTGCAGCCAACCGTGGTCAAGCGCGCCCGGCTCGATCTGGGCGAATGGCAGCGTTCTGCGCGCTATCGCATAACCGGAGAGGGCAAAGCGCCCAAAGTGATCACGGTCGACAGTTCGGTCACGCATTGGCAGACGACCATGCAATACCGCCTGACCAACGCGAGTGCCGCGCCGGTCACGGTCGAGCTTACTCAGTCCGGGCTCGACAACGGCTGGTCCGACACCCGCGTGCCCAGCGAAACGCTGCGGGGCGAACAGCGCAACCTGGATGAACGGGTGTGGCGTGTGCCGGTCCCGGCGCAAGGCGAAACGGTGCTGACCGTTACCTTCGACACCGCGTACTGACGCCGGAGCCGCGCGGGTGGCCCGTCGCCTGATCGCTGCCGCGCTGATCGCGCCGTTGGGGGCCGCCACGGTCCATGCCGCGCCAGTGGTGGTCGAAGCGTCGCCGCCGCGCGAAACCAGCGTGACGATCTATCGCGCGCCCGATGACCGCTTCGGACAGGATGATCGCGATCCGTCCGACCGGCTCGACGGCTATGCCCTGATAAGCGAAGTGCGCGAAGTCGATCTGCCCGCCGGGCCAGCGGTGGTGCGCTTTCCCGGCGTATCGGCGGGGATGCTGGCCGAAAGCGTGGTGGTGTCGGGGCTGCCCGCCGGGGTGCGCGAAAAGAACCTCGATGCGCAATTGCTGTCGCCGCGCCAGCTTTATGGCGGCTGGTATGGCCGCCCGGTCACGCTGCGGCGCACCGATGCCAAGGGCCAAATGCGCGAAGAACGCGCGGTAATCCGCTCCGCCCCCGATGGCGCGGCGGTTCTCGAAACCGACCGGGGGTTTGAAGCGCTCAATTGCGGGGGCTTTACCACTGCGATTGTCTATCCCGGCGTGCCCGATGGCCTTTTCCCCACACCCACGCTGTCGCTGGCGACTGATGCCCCAGCCCCGGCGCGCGTGCGGCTGCGGCTGGCCTATCTGGCGTGGAACTATGACTGGCACGCGGACTATGTGCTGACGCTTGCGCCCAATCTCACCAAAGGCCGCCTGCACGCGTGGGTCACACTCGCCAGCGCCGATGTCACCAGCTTTGCGCAGACCAGCGCGGCGGTGGTGGCCGGGCAGCCTGCATTTTCCGAAACGCGCGATGATGCCGCCGATGCCGATCCGCAAGAGTTGTCCTATCGGTGTTTTACGCGTCCCGTGCCACCGCCACGGGTCTATGCGCCGGGAATCGTTCCAGCGGCTCCGCCCGCACTGATGAACATGGGATTTCAATCGGCAGGGGCGTTGGATGAAATCATGGTGAGCGCAGCCCGTATGAAATCGGTCGCCGAAGTCGAAAACCTTGGCGATCTCAAGCTCTATCGCCTGCCGCAGCCGACAACGGTGGCCGCGCGTGGGCAAAAGCAGGTTGCGCTGTTCGACCCGCGCGCGATCACGCTCTCTGTCGTGCACACGCTGCCGCTCGATACCTTTGATGGGCAGGCCCCGGCGCGGCTGTCGGTGCAGACGCGCAATACCACGCCCAACGGGCTGGGGCTGGCGCTGCCCGCCGGGCGGGTGCGCGTACTGCTCGAACACGGCCACGGCGCGTTGCTGGTCGGACAAGGCGAGCTGACCGACCGCGCGATCAAGGACCGGGTGGAAATCACCACTGGCCCGACCCCGCCAGTGCAAGTGCGCCAGAAAATCATCCACCGTGACCGCGCCGGGCGCACTGTCACCGTCGCGGTGAGCAATGCCAATCGCTTTGCCGTGCGGTTCGAAGGCACGTTCAAATCCACCCCGCCCGCCGCCATCCGCGCGCCATCAACCCCATTGCTGCTACGCGACGCGCACAAAGTGTGGTCGGTGCGCATCCCCGCACACGGCAAAGCCACCTTGCGCTATCGCGTGCAAAACACTGGCTAAGCGCCTCACGCGCTGGCATAACTAAAGTCTCCTCCCCTTAAGGGCGTTCAGAGGCACGTGACTCTGAACGCGGGTTGGGGGTGGGGCCCATCGGCTGGGTAACAGCGCAGAGGCGCACCCCCACCAGCCCCTCCGCCAAAGCGGAGGGGGGAAAGACGAACCGTGCCCATGATATCCCCGACAACCCTGCATTTCGGCCTGTTGCTGCTCGGCGCGATCTGGGCGGGCGCGCAGAACCAGTTGGCGGGCGGGGGGTCGTTCATCACGCTGCCCGCGCTGATGCTGACCGGGATGGACGCGCGCGCGGCCAATATCACCTCGACCGTCGCGCTCTTTCCCGGTCAAGTAACCGGCGGCTGGATCGGGCGGGCAAATGCGGCGGACACGGCGGCGCTGTCGTTGCGCGCGCTGATCGCGATCAGCCTGATTGGCGGGGCGTTGGGCGCCGGGCTGTTGCTGCTGACCCCCGCCGCGCGGTTTGCGGCAATGGTGCCGTGGTTGGTGCTGTTTGCCACTGCCGCATTCGCCTGGGGCTCGTTCGGGCGCAAAGCGCCGATGCCGGGTGTGGCAACCGCGAGCCTCGGACCCGTTCGCGCAGGTGCGCTGCAACTGGCGATTGCGGTCTATGGCGGCTATTTCGGCGGTGGCATCGGCTTTGTCATGATGGCGGTGCTGGCGCTTGGCGGGGCTTCGGCACGCACGGCAGCGGCCACCAAGAACGTGCTTGCCGCGGTGATGAACCTGACTGCTGTGCTGATATTCCTTGGTTCGGGCGAAGTGCGCTGGCTGGCGATGACTGTGGCGATGCTCGGCGCGCTGGCGGGAAGCTGGCTGGGTGCGCATTTGCTGGCCCGGGTCAATGACCGTGCGTTGCGGTTTGTGGTGGTCGTCATCGGCATCGTGCTGACCGTCGCGCTGTTTCACGGGCGGTCCTGACGCGCGGACCGGTCAAGCATCTGGACGACGCGGGGTGCGCGCGGCTAAAGCCGCGCGACCTGCCAACCACACAAAGGCCCGACCGTGACCAAGCCGATTACCCTGACCTTGACTGAAGACGAAGCCGAATTGCTGATCGACGCGCTCGAAGCCGACAAGGAAGGCTATGTCGAATCCGCCAAGGAAGCGCGGGGCAACAACAACCGTGCCGACGTTCAGACATTTTCCGAAGCGGCCAAGCGGATCGAGGCGATGATCGCAAAAATTCAGGCGCTGATCGCGTAACATTCGCTTTCGCCACGATCGGTCCCAAAGCGGCTGGTGCATTGGGGGGGGCGGGGCTTGCCCGGTGCAGCCCTTTTGCAGTGCAGTGTGGCATTTGTGCACTTGCGTTGTGTGCGACAGATTCATTACACAGTCCTTCAACAGAAATCGTCCGTGCGCTGGCACGGCGTCGATCAATGAGGGAACACCCGATGAAGCTGCTGTTGCTCACCTCTACTGCGCTTGCCCTGGTCGCACCGGCTGCCGCGTTTGCCGCCGATGCGCCGACCCCTCCGACCGATATTATTGTTACCGGCACCCGCACCACCGGCACCCGCGCGGCTGACAGCGCCGCGCCGATCCAGTTGGTCGGTACATCGGCGATCCAGAATGTGGGGCAGCAGGATCTGACGCAAGTGCTGGCGCAGTCGCTGCCCAGCCTGAATTTGCGCGCATTTGGCGGCGATACCGCCAACCTGACGCTGTCGGCCGCGCTGCGCGGGATCAGCCCGAATGACACGCTGGTGCTGGTCAATGGCAAGCGCCGCCATTTCACCTCGAATTTGTCGGTGTTGAGCGGTTCGCCTTATTCGGGTTCAGCCACGACCGATCTCAGCTTTGTACCGACCGGCTCGATCGGCCATATCGAAGTGCTGCAGGATGGTGCAGCCGCGCAATATGGCTCTGACGCGATTGCCGGGGTAATCAATGTCATCCTGAAAAACAGCAACCACGGTGGCAGCTTTACCGCATCGGGCGGCCAATATTACGCGGGCGATGGCCAAACATTCAGCACCGGGCTGAACTTCGGGGTCAAGCTGCCGGGCGATGGCTTTCTGAACATTACCAGCGAATACAAATTCCATGATTTCAGCCAGCGCGGCGGTGCCGACTATCGCTTTTTCAATGCCGACGGGACATTGGCCAAGACTTTGCGCGGCAATGTTGCAGGCAAAGACTACAATCAGGTCATCGCCGGAATTCAGGCCAATCCGTTTTATCCCAATGTGAACACGATCAACGGCGATGCGCATTACACGCTGTGGAATACCTTCGTGAATGCGGGCGCGCATGTGTCGGATTCGGTCGAAGCCTATCTGTTCGGCAATGTCGGCGTGCGCCGCGCGCGCAGCTATGAAAACTATCGCGCTGCGACGGTGGTTTCGGGAACGCCGAAGGGCAGCACTACCGCAATCTATCCGCTGTCCGCCGGGTTCAATCCGCTCGAAGCGCTGCGTGAAACCGACTATTCGTTCACCGGCGGCCTTAAAGGTGCGGTGTCGGGCTGGAACTGGGACTTGTCGGCGACGTATGGCAAGGACTATTCCAGCATTTACACGCTCGATTCTGCCAATCCCGGAATTTACAGCGACGCGCAGGCCCTGTCCGCGACGGTGATAAAGCCACAGCGCAATTTTTACGATGGTGCGCTCGCCAACGACGAATGGGTTGGCAACCTCGATCTCAACAAGGACTTCAACGTCGGCTTGGCCAAGCCGGTGACGATCGCGGTCGGCGCGGAGTACCGCCACGGGTCTTATACCACCGTGGCTGGCGAACCGTCATCTTATCTCCAAGGCGGTCCGCAGTCCTATCCCGGCTTTTCGCCCACCGATGCCGGCAAGAATTCGCGCAAAGTGATCGCCGGGTACATCGATTTGGCGACCGATCCGGTTACCAACTTGCATGTCGATGTGGCTGGCCGGTTTGAACATTATTCCGAATTCGGTTCGGTTGGATCGGGCAAGTTCAACGCGCGCTATGATTTCAGCCCCGAATTTGCCTTGCGCGGCACAGTGTCCAACGGATTTCGCGCGCCGACGCTGGCGGAAGAATTCTATTCGTCGGTCAATGTCGGCCCCGGCACGACATTTGGCCAGTTCCCGGCGAATTCCAAATCTTCAACATCGCTCGGCTTTGGCAACCTGAAGCCGGAAAAATCGACCAACTTGTCATTTGGGCTGGTGCTGCATCCGGCCCCCAAATTGCAGATCACGGTCGATGCCTATCAGATCAAGATCAAGAACCGCATCATCAACACCACCGCGTATGCCACCAGCGGTACCAACGCCGATGGCACCCTCGCCATCGTGTCAAAGGCGGTTTACGACGCCATTCTTGCGCGCGGGATTTCGCTCGCCGATGCGACGTCGTATTCGGGTATCAACTTGTTCACCAACGGGGCCGATACGCGCACGCGCGGGGTCGAAGCGACCGCCAATTACACCACCGACTTCGACAGCGCGGGCAAAGTCGACTGGTCGTTGGCCGGCAATTACAACCAGACCAAAATCACCAATATCCGCGCGGTTCCTCCCGCCGTATTCGTTGCTGGCACCAATTTTGAACTGCTCAACCAGAACGGTGCCGACGCGCTCAGCACCGCCACCCCGCGCGTCAAAGTCATCGGCAATGTGCTGTGGACGATCAAGCGCCTGTCGATCAACTTGCGCGAAACGCTCTATGGCAGCACCAGCCAGTGGACCAGCTTTGACGGATCGGGCGATGCCGGTGCTGGCGGACGGACCTTGCAACATATCGGGGCCACCGCCATTGCCGATATCAATGTCGGCTACAAAGTCACCCCGGCGATCCGTCTCGACGCAGGGTCGAACAACTTGTTCAATGTCAAGGCACCCACCGTTCCCAACGCGCTCAAGGGCCCGGGCGATATCCGGCCCAGCGATGGCAACAAAGTCTACAACGAACCGCTCGGCTTTACCCCGTGGGGAATCAATGGCGGGTATTACTACGCGAAAGTCACGTTCACGTTCTGATCGATCCCGACACAGCATAACAGCCGGGCCGGGGCATCGCTGCTCCGGCCCGGCTTTTGCTGTGGGGCGATTATCCTGTACGATAGCTTCATGACCGACCCGTTCACCGCCGCCGCCGCTGCGCTTGCCACCAATCCCGCGCAAGCAGAGCGCCAGGCGCGGGTGCTGTGCGCGCGCGCGCCGGGCGATCCGCGGCCCCGGCTGATCCTTGCGTCGGCGCTGCGGCGGCAGGGCCGCGCGGGTGAGGCGCTGCCGATTTTGCGCGATCTGGCCAAAGGCTGGCCCCGCGCGGCGCGCACCCGGTATGAACTGGGGGCCTGTCTTGCGCAGATCGGCCAGCCGGGCGAAGCCTTTGCCCAGCTCGATAGCGCGGTCACGCTTGACCCCGATTTGCGCGAGGCGTGGACTGCGATGGAAACCACGGCATTTGCCCAAGGCGATGCTACGCGCGACCGGCGCGCCAAAGCGGCGCTGGCACGGCTCGATCAATCCGATCCGGCGGTGGGGCAGGCGGCAGAATGGATCGCATTGGGGCAGCATGACCGGGCCGAGGCGCGGTTGCAGACGATCTGTCAGGCGCGGCCCGATGATACCGAAGCGGTGCGGCTGCTCGCCTGCTGCTATATCGTCGCCCAAGCGTTAGACGAAGCCGAAGTGCTGTTGCGCCATGTGCTGACTTTGCGCCCCACTTTTGCGCTTGCGCGGTTTGATCTGGCGCGCGCGCTGTTCTTGCGCCGCGATGGCGAAGCGGCGCTCGCCGAACTTGTGCCTTTGCTGGCGGATGATCCCACCAGCCCGGCCTATCGCAATCTGCAGGCGGGGTGTCTGGGCTTGTTGGGCGATGACCACGGGGCAGAGGCGTTGCAAGGTGGGCTGGCGGCACAGTTTCCCGCCAACCCCGACATTGCCATCAACCACGGTCATGCCTTGCGCACCGCCGGGATGCGCGATGGTGCCATCGCAGCCTATCGCCGCGCGCTCGCCTTGCGCCCGGCAACCGGGGAGGCATGGTGGAGCCTCGCCAATCTCAAAGTCGCGGCCCTGAGCGCGGACGACGAAGCGGCGATGCGCGACTTGCTCGCGCGCGATTTGCCCGATGCGGACCGGCTGCACGTGCTTTATGCGCTGGGCCGCCGCGCCGAAGATGCCGGCGACGCCGATACCGCCTTTGCGCACTATCAGGCGGGTGCGGCGCTCGTGCGCCAGCGCCAGACCGCGCCCACGCCCGACCTTGCCGCCGAGCTGGCAAGCCATCGCGCGCTGTTTACCCCCGCATGGCTGGCCGAACGCGCCGAGTGGGGCGCTAACGATCCCGCGCCGATCTTTGTCGTGGGCCTGCCGCGTTCCGGCTCCACTTTGGTCGAACAGATCCTCGCCAGCCACCACGCCATCGAAGGCACGATGGAACTGCCGTTCATCCCCGCGCTGGCCGGGTGGATCGACCGCAATGGCGGGCTGGGTGCGCTGACCGAGGCCACCCCCGATACCGTGCGCGGCTGGGGCGAACGTTATCTGGCGCAGACCGCAGTTCACCGGCGGCTGGGGCGCGCGCGCTTCATCGACAAAATGCCCAACAATTTCCGCCATATCGGGCTGATCCGGCTGATCCTGCCACATGCGCGGATCATCGACGCGCGGCGGCACCCGATGGCTTCGGGCTTTTCGTGCTTCAAGCAACTGTTCGCGCAAGGGCAGGATTTTACCTATGATCTGGGCGATCTGGCCGTGTGGTATCGCCACTATCTGGCGATTGTGCGCCATTTCCGCCCCATCGCCCCCGATGCCGTGCGCACAATGATTTACGAAGATCTGGTCGAGGATACCGAGGGCCAGGTGCGCGCCTTGCTGGCATGGCTGAACCTGCCGTTCGACCCGGCGTGCTTGCGCTTTTTTGAAAACGACCGAGCGGTGCGCACGGTCAGTTCCGAACAAGTGCGCCAGCCGATCTACCGCAGCGGGCTGGACCACTGGCGCGCGTTCGAACGCCATCTGCAACCGCTTGCGGCCGGGCTGGGCGATGCGCTTGAAACGTGGCGGGATTAGCCCGTGATATAAGGCGCGACCAGATCCTTGATCGGCAGGCGCGCTTTCATCCGTACCGCCAGCAGGATCGTGCCGCTGATCTTGCGTTGCACGAACAGCGCTTCGGCGGGGGGGATATGCCACGTACTTCGGTCGGCGGCGATGGCGGGCAGTTCGTCGCGGATCTGTTCGACAAAGCGGCGGTCGGAAAAATCGAAATCATCGGCGCGGGCAAGCTGCGCCATGATCAGGCCGATGATCCGGTCGAGCGCGGGGCCATGCGCGGCAAATTGCGCCGCCGATACAAACCCGACTTCGATCAGCGCGGCGCGCACCGCCACTGCATCGCCGGCAAACCCCGCGCGAAGCAGGGCGCCAAACCCATCGCGCACGTGCGGCGATACCGCGCGCGCGGCCCCGAAATCGAGCGCGACGATGTGCCCACTGTCCGGCTGCCAGCGGAAATTGGCGAAATTGGGGTCGGTCTGCATAAAGCCAAAGACAAACAGTTCGCGCAACACCAGCCCGAGCAGCGCAGTGATCGTCGTGTTGCGCACCTCTTGCGGCGCGGTTTCGAGCGTGTCGATTGATGACGCGGCGATGAAATCCATCGCCAGCACTTCGCGCCCGGTCAGTTCAAGCCACGGGCGCGGCACGATAAAGCGCGGATCATTGGCCAAGAGATCGGCATAGCGCGTCATTTGCGCCGCCTCGCGCTCGTAATCGGCTTCTTCGTGCAACTGGCGTTTGGCTTCATCGAGCAGCGGCGCAATCGGCAATTCGGGCGGCAGCAGCCCTGACAGTTTGAGCAATGTGGCGACATTGTCGACATCGGCATCGATGCTGCGCGCCACGCCGGGATATTGCACTTTGATCGCCAGCACGCGCCCATCGGGAAGTTCGGCGCGGTGGACTTGCCCGATTGAGGCCGCCGCCACCGGGCGCGCGTCAAACCGGACAAATCGGCGGCGCCAGCCCGGCCCCCACGCGCTTGTCAGCACTTTTTCGAGTTGCGCGGGCGGCATAATATGCGCCGATTCGCGCAGCCGCGCCAAAATCGCACCCAATTCGGGCGGCAGTGCATCGCCCGCATCGAGCGAGATCATCTGCCCGAGCTTCATCGCCGCACCGCGCAGCCGCGACAATTGATCGGTTACGCGCGTGGCATTGGCGGGGGTGAGCAGCAAGTCGGACAAGCGCGGCCGTTCGCCCTGTGCCAGCGCCCGTGCGCCCCCGGCCACGACCGATCCCGCCACCCCGGCGGCAATCTGCCCGAACGCGCCCATCCGCGCGAGGCGTCCGGCAGGAACTTTGCGGGCATCACCGGTCATGTCAGTGTCCTTGGGGAACGGACCGGGCACAACCCGCGCATCGCAGCGCGGACCGGTATCGCAGGGAAGGATAAATACCGGTCCGCACCGGAGGGGCCAAGGCCGCAAACAAGCGCCCGACCCGCTGCTGCAGGCTCTTCCCGATTGACGATCGATGCCGCGTTGCACAACCTGCCTCAAGGGGCAGGTGGGCCGGGCAACGCGATTGTCGCGGGGGCAGGCGGGGGGATTGACTTGCAACCGTCATGTTTTGTTGCAATGGCACATCATCGCGATGCGTCAACTTGCGAGAGGTCGAGCAGACATGCCCAGTTCCACTCCCGCGCCTGCCGAGGGCGACAGTTGCGGCTGGTACCGATCTTTGCTGGCCCTGTTGCCCGCGCTGCATCGCGGCGGAACCTGCTGATCGCGGCAAGCGTTTGCGGCGCATGTGCGGCGCGTGACCGCACAGGGCCGCGCCGATGAGCCCGGATCGCACCAGCGCGCGCCCGCTGCCCGCGTTTTCGCGGATGCTGCGGCTGACTCGGCCCAGCCGCGAAGATGCGATTGCCTTCGTGATTCTCGCCGGGCTGGGCGTGGTGTTTTTTCGCGCCGGGCAGGGCGCGCTTGCGCCTTTGTCGGCCTTGCAGCTCGAACCGGTGCGGCTCGATCCCGCATGGTTGCCCTATTATGCCTTGCGCACGGTCTTGCGGATGTTTGCCGCGCTGTTTGCCTCGACCGTGTTTACGCTGGTGGTGGCAACGCTGGCGGCGCGCAGCCGCCACGCCGGGCAATTGATCGTGCCCGCGCTCGATATTCTGCAATCGGTGCCGATTCTGGGGTTTCTGACGTTTACCGTCACGTTTTTCATGGGGCTGTTTCCCGGCAGCGTGCTGGGGGTAGAGGCGGCATCGATTTTCGTCATTTTCACCAGTCAGGCGTGGAACATGGCGTTCAGCTTTTACCAGTCGCTGCGCTCGATCCCGAGCGATCTCGAAGAAGCGGCGATGGTCTACCGCCTGTCGCCGATCCGGCGGTTCCTGCGGCTCGATCTGCCGTTCGGCACCCCGGCGCTGGTGTGGAATGCGATGATGTCGATGTCGGGCGGCTGGTTCTTTGTCGTTGCGTCCGAAGCGATGACCGTGGGCCAGACCACGGTTACACTGCCCGGCATTGGATCGTACCTCGCCAGCGCCATCGCGCATCAGGATTTTGGCGCGGTGGCAGAAGCGGTCGGCGCGATGGCGCTGGTGATCGTGGCCTATGACCAGTTGTTTTTCCGCCCGATTGTCGCTTGGGCGGATCGCTTTCGCTTTGAAATGACCGCCTCGACCGAACGCCCGCAATCATGGGTGTTTGACGTGTTGCGCCGCACCCGGCTGCTGCCGGTGGTGCTGTCGCCGCTGGGGGCCATCGGGCGGCTGCTGCTGGCGTTCGAACCGCGCCGCAGCCGCCGCCGCGTGGTGGGCACAACCGCGCCCAACCCGCTGATTGAACGCGCTTGGCAGGCGCTGGTGCTGCTGTCGGTGGCCGCCGCGCTCGTGCTGACCGGCCATGCGGTGATGCGCTATCTGGTGTGGCACGATGTGCTGACCGCGCTGCTGCTGGGCGGATTGACGATGATCCGGGTGATCGTGCTGATCGCGCTTGCCAGCCTGATCTGGGTGCCCATCGGGGTGTGGATCGGCTTGCGCCCGGCGTGGGCCGAACGGTTGCAGCCGGTGGCGCAATTTCTTGCCGCGTTTCCCGCCAATGTGCTGTTTCCGTTTGTGGTGATCGGCATTGTCCACTGGCACTTGTCGCCCGATTTGTGGCTATCGCCGCTGATGATCCTCGGCACGCAATGGTATATCTTGTTCAATGTCATCGCCGGGGCCAGCGCGATCCCCACCGACTTGCGCGAAGCGGCGGATATGTTCGGCGTGCGCGGCTGGCAATGGTGGCGGCAAGTGGCGATTCCGGGGATTTTCCCCTATTACATCACCGGCGCGCTGACCGCGAGTGGCGGATCGTGGAACGCCTCCATCGTTGCCGAAGTCGCGTCGTGGGGCGATCACAAGCTGGTCGCGCACGGACTGGGCAGCTATATTGCCGAAGCGACGACAGCGGGCGATTATGCGCGCGTGGCGCTGGGGATCGGCGTCATGTGCCTGTTCGTGCTGGGCTTCAACCGGCTGCTGTGGCGCCCGCTTTACGCCTACGGTGAACGCCGGATGCGCTTGACGTGACGGAACGAAAGGATGCAGGCATGACCGCAGTCCCAAAACCCCTGCTGGTCGAAGTCAAAGGCTTGCGCCATTTCTATTCAGGCCAGGACCATCTCGTGCTCGATGATGTCAATCTGGAATTGGCGCAGGGCGAAATCGTCGGGCTGCTGGGCCGCTCGGGATCGGGCAAATCGACGCTGTTGCGTTCGATCGCTGGGCTGATCCGCCCGAGCGAGGGCATTGCGCGGCTGGTGCCGGGGCCAGAAGTGCCCGATCCGTCGGTGGCGATGGTGTTCCAGACTTTCGCGCTGTTCCCGTGGCTGACCGTGCTCGAAAATGTCGAACTGGGGCTTGAGGCGCAAAAAGTCCCCGCCGCCGACCGCCGCGCTCGCTCGCTCGCGGCGATTGACCTGATCGGGCTTGATGGGTTTGAAAACGCCTATCCCAAGGAACTGTCGGGCGGGATGCGCCAGCGTGTCGGGCTGGCGCGCGCGCTGGTGGTCAATCCATCGCTGCTGCTGATGGACGAACCGTTTTCCGCGCTCGACGTACTGACCGCTGAAACGCTGCGCACCGATCTGCTCGATCTGTGGTCCGAAGGGCGGGTGCCGATCAAATCGATCCTGATCGTCACGCACAATATCGAAGAAGCGGTGCTGATGTGCGACCGCATTCTGGTGTTTTCCACCAATCCGGGCCGCGTCGTGGGTGAAATTCGTGTCGATCTGCCGCAACCGCGCGACCGGCTTGACCCGGCATTCCGCGCACTGGTCGATGATATCTATGCCCGCATGACCGCGCGCACCGAAATCACCGCGCCAATGCGCGACGGGCTGTTCCCCGGCACCGGTATCGCGATGGTCTTGCCGCGCGTCTCGACCAATTCGCTCGCCGGGCTGATCGAAGAAGTCGATGGTACCCCGTTCGATGGCCGCGCCAGCATGTCCGAACTGGCCGATTCGCTGCAATTGGAAGCCGACGAACTGTTCCCCATGGCCGAAACGCTGCAACTGCTGCGCTTTGCCGAATTGCGCGGCGCACAACTCGTGCTGACCCCCGCCGCGCGCCGCTATGCCCAAGGCGATGTCGACCAGCGTAAGGCGCTGTTCGCCCAGGCACTCGGCCAGCACGTCCCGCTCGTGCAACACATCCGCCGCGTGCTCGACGAACGCGCCAGCCACGAAGCCCCCGCCCGCCGCTTTCGTGACGAGCTCGAAGACTACATGAGCGAAGACTACGCCGACGAAACGCTGCGCACGGTAACGCTTTGGGGCCGCTATGCCGAAATTTTCGCCTACGACGAAGAAGCCGACCGCTTCAGCCTGGAAGATGCACATTAACGCGTGATGACGAAAACTGGGCACTAGAGCGGAATGCGATTAGATTGAATCGCATTCCGCCCTAGAATATTTGTTTTCGCGTGATGTATTGCGAGCCGCAGGCCACCGAAGGTAAAAACCGGTTCCCACTTTTTACCTTCGGTGGACTGCGGCTCGCATCACGCTCTAAATTTTTCCTTCGGTGGGCTGCGGCTCGCAATACATCACGCGAAAACATTAACTGTGGAGCGTGATGCGAGAGCAGCGGCGAGCGGTATAGTAAATCAACAAAATGAGGGACGTGCGGATTTTTCGCCGTAGTCATGTCACCGTGCCTGCGCGGAGCAAGAGCGTCTGGCGCGGTTATTTTTGTGTGTTTAATTGCAAACCATCTGGACCCGCTGACGCGCATCGCGCTGCAATCTGTAGCGCCGCCCAAAACAAGCCGTCGCGGAAGGCAAAATTAAGATGTCCGTTATGCGCTGATGCAATACGCGCTGCGATAGCGAGGCCAAGGCCTGCGCCATCACCACCTCTTGCCGCATCACCTCGGGCAAACGGGCGGCACAACGCTGCGCTGATCGCCGGATCAAAGCCCGTGCCGCTGTCGCCCACTGCGATGGTTACGAAACCTCCGCCCGCTTGGGCTTCGAGGCGAAAGGGGGGTAGGCCATGGCGGCGTGCATTGGCCAGCAGATTTGCGACTGCGCGTTCAAGCGCGATCGGACGCACCGTCGCCCAAATCCCTGGCGGGACAACAACCGTCAACGCATCGCCCAGACCACTTTCCGCCGCGCAGCGTTGCACCAGCGGTGCAATTTCGCACGATTCTATCGACTCATTGTCAAATCCGCGCGAGAAATCAAGGAACTGGCGTAGCATCGCCTCGATGCGATCAACCTGCCTGCTCGCGCTTTCCAGCATCTCGCTATCGGCACCCTGCGCCATGGCCAGCGACAATCTGAGCCGGGTCAGCGGCGTGCGGATATCATGGCTCACTGCGGCAAGCATCACGGCGCGTTCGGCCTCTTGCTCAGCCAGACGCCCGGTCATGCGATTGAAGGCATGGGCGACTGCGGCGATTTCCGCTGGGCCGGTTTCGGCAAGCGCCTCGCCCGCGCGATCAGGGTCATAGGCGTCAGCCGCTCGCACCAAGCGACGCAACGGCTTGTCGATAAACAGTTGAAGCGCGATGCCGCCACCAATGGCGGCGAACAGTGCGCTGCCCAATGCGATGATTGTGCTCAACCAGGGTGTGCGCAACTTGCGCGGGGTCATGCTGATCCACCACGCTTCGCCTCCCAGATCAAGATGCACCCACAGGCGGGATTGCGCATCGGCGCGCCATTGCACCGGAACATCGTGGTTCATGCGGTGCGAGATCGCGGACAGAAAATCGCGCTCCAAAATCGTTGCGCGACGAACGCCGAACGCTGGAGGCTGATCGCTGGGGCGAATCAGCACGGCATCATCGGCGTTGAACCGCGACACCATTGCCCGCCGCTCGGCTGGTGTCATATGCGCCATGGATTTCCCGATGGCGTCGGTCATCTCGGCGATGACTTCGGCCACCCGCATCGATTGGGGATGGATGACGAGTTGGTAAAACAGGATTGCTGCCAAAGCTTGCCCAGCCAGCACAACCACCACCAGCGTCGCAATATTGCGATCAAGCAAACGGCGCATCATGGTTCCTCGCGCCCGTCGACCAGCACATATCCGACCCCCCAGACGGTGCGGATAAACCGAGGGTTTGTAGCATCATCGCCAATTGCCTTGCGCAATCGCCCGACCTGAACGTCGATGGCGCGGTCGGTCACTCCGGCGTCGCGGCCCAGCGCGCGTTCGATCAGCTGCGCCCGGCTGAGCGGAACTCCGCGAGAGCGCGCAAGAGCTGCCAGAAGCGCGAATTCGCGGCTGGACAGATCGAGGCAGGCACCGTCTCGCTCGACCGACATGGCGGCAAAGTTGATGCGGAGCGGGCCGACGGCAACCGTGCCATCCCGCGCCAGATTGCGCTCAGGGCCGAGCCGTCGCAACACCGCGCCAATCCGTGCTACCAGTTCGCGCGGCAAAAACGGCTTGGCCATATAGTCGTCAACACCCATCTCCAACCCCAGCACCCGATCAATCGGGTCGCCACGCGCGGACAGCATGATGATCGGCGTGGTATCGCCCGCGTTGCGCAAACGCCGACAAATCGCCAAACCATCTTCGCCCGGCATCATCAAGTCGAGCACGATCGCATCGGCGGGTTCACGCATCAGCGCCGCATCGAGCGCCCTGCCGCTATCGACCGCTCTGACGTGATAACCATGCCCGACCAGAAAGCGCTGCAGCAGACCGCGCAGTTCGCTGTCATCATCCACCACCACAATGCGCACGGCTCGATCGGTCATGGCAGTTTGGCTCTCCGAAGTTGCAAAGCATTGCTATCAGCCCCCCAAGCCGGCCGCCAGCGGCGGGGATGTGACAAACTGTGTCACGCGGCGATCCGTGTCATCGCCTGCCATACACTGGCGCTGGCGCGACTCGGCAGTCCTGTCGCACAAGGCCAAAGTGAAATCGGTCCGTTTACGGGCTCGTTAAGAAGGGACTAAAGCCGATGATCCGTTTCACGCCCCCTTTGCTGCTCGTCGCTGCCTTTGTCAGCATAATGGTCGTTCCTGCGGCGGATGCGTTGGCCGAGGACAGCCCACCGCAGACTATCGCCGATGTGATCGAGCGAATCAAACAGGCCGATGCCAATTGCGATGGCAACGTGACGCGCGGCGAATTCACCGCCTATCGCGTGCAGCAGTTCAGCCGGATCGACCGCAACAGCGATGGCTTTATCGATATGCAGGACGTGCCCCGCATGATGGCGAGCCGCGTCGAGCCGCGCTTAAAGCAAGTAATCACCCAGTTCGACGCCGATCATGATGGTCGCGTCAGCCGGGACGAATTCGTCAACGGCCCGGCACGTGGCTTTGATTTTGCCGACGCCAATCATGATGGCGTGGTCACGCAAGAGGAAATGCGGGCTGCCCTGGCAAAGGCCACTGCGAAGCACGGGCAATAAACAAGCGCGCTTTGGCACCATGTGTTCATCATCATCGGTGCGTGTTGGTAAAGGAATTGGCATTAACCGTGATTGCATAGACCCGGCGCGTTCCCACCAGGCGGCGCGATAATCCGGATGATCCCCACCATCAACGCCTCGACGGCGGCAGATAGGGGCTGCGGCACTCTGTCATGGTACGATGGGGCTCTAAGTCAAACGGCGGGCGAGCAGGCGATGCTGGTTTGCAGGCATCGGCCGCCACGCTCTCGCGATAGTGCCTGATGGATTCTTGGAAATTGCAGGAGAGGGTTTATGCGACTTCGCTCACGGCTGATCTTTGGCACCCTATGTCTTGCGGCGGGTGCTCCGCTCTTGGCGCAAGATGCTTCGCGGTTGGTCAGTCGGCAAATCGCCGCATATGACGCGGCGGCGCCTGGCGTGCTGGAACCGCGCACGATCACTTATGGTCCCTATCGCATGCAAGCGCTGGATTATTGGTCCCCCAGCACGCCCAAAACTGCCAAACGCCCGCCGCTTATCGTATTTGTGCACGGCGGCGCGTGGTCGATGGGTAGCAAAGCGAGCGGTACGGGCCGCTGGAAAGAAGCGCATTTCCCCGCCAAAGGGTTTGCCTTTGCCTCGCTGGATTATCGCCTCGTGCCGACTGTACAAGTCGAAGATCAGGCCGATGACATTGCTCATGCGCTGCGGACGCTCATCACCAGGGCCGATGAATTGGGCTTTGATCCGCATCGGATCGTGCTGATGGGGCATAGCGCGGGCGCGCATCTGGTCGCGCTGGTCAGCACCGACCCCGCCTACGTGTCGCGGGCGGGGCTGGCCATGACCGATATAGCAGGGACAATCGCGGTTGACGGTGCGGGCTATGACGTGCCCCAACAGATCGCCACCTCACAAGCTTTCTTGTACCGGGAATATGTGCAGGCCTTCGGTACGGATCCGGCGCGCCAACGCGCGCTGTCGCCCGTATTTCACGCGAGCGCACCCAATGTCGGTCGGTTCTTGATACTCCATACCGCGCGGGCCGATAGCTCGCAGCAGTCGGACGAACTTGCCACTATCCTGCGTCGCGCCGGATCAAGCGTCCAAGTGAATGGATTTGCAGGCACCGGGCTTGCCGCACATCTTGCGATAAACCGGCGTATGGGTGACCCCGCTTATCCCGCAACTTCGGTCGTTGACCAATGGCTGGCAAACCTTTTTGCGCCAGGTGGTAGATAAACTGTGCCATTTTATGAAAAAGCAATCGCGAGTTTATGCGCAAGGATCAATATGTCGCAGATTATTTTCTCCAAGAGAGCCGTGGCACATTACTGGATCGGCATAGGTGGTTGGCGAATTAGAAATTATTTCATTCTGCCCCTTGTTGCGGTGGTGTTGGCGCTCCAAGGTTGTGGGGGGTCATCGACGTCGGAACCGCCGATTACGCCTGTCCCAACGCCAACCCCGACGCCAACACCTCCAGCGTCGGTAGCGCTAACGGTGGTAAATGGTGTCGGCCCTGCGACGGCAACGTCTGCCACACAAGTTGAACTTTGGTCGACGATACTTCCGCAGTCACAAGTTTTGCTGAGCTGGTCGGGCGGCACTTTCACGCCAGACAACGAGGAATGGCACACAACGCTTACCGTTCCCTCCGCAGACGCGACGCTTACCGCCAATGTCTCGACATTGAACATCACGTTCAACACGCGCAGTTATACCGCACCGACTACCGCTGCAAAGATCGCGCGTTTTTGGGTGCCGGCTAGTCCGCGTGGGCTGATCTTGTTGCTGCACGGCACTGGCGGTTCGAGCAGATTTATCGAGCAGGCAGAGACACGCTCGTTTGCGCTCAAAGCAATCTCCAAGGGCTATGCCGTGCTGGCGCCCGAGGCAGAGGAGGTGGCGGCGGGCGACCTTGACGCAAATGGGAAGATTCAGTGGGACATCGCGCTTAATCCATCGAATATCGATTTCAGATCGCTTGATGCGCTCTTGGCGTCGCTCGTGTCGACGAACACGATCCCGGCCGGGTTGCCCTATTACATCGCTGGCATGTCGAACGGCGGCGCTATGGCGATTTCGCTGGGGGCCATCGCGGCGACCAACAGCGCATCGAGCTTCCCGAACTTGCGCTTCAAGGCGGTAATCAGTTATTGCGCCCAAGCGAGCCAGGCTGCGGCTATCACGACCACACCCAGCGCATTTTATCTGTGCGGGAATGATGACAATGTGGATGTCAGCAATACGCAAGCGCTGGCCAATAGCCAAACATTGGTGACGCGCGGGGTGCCCACTGCGGGTCTGTTACACCCCGCGACGCCGCTTTATAATCAGCGTTTCATCCGGGTATCGGGGGTCAGCGCGGCTCAGTCACTGGCGATTGCCAACGAACTGCGAGCAGGCGGCTTTGTTGACTCAAGCGGGTTCTTTAGCACCGCAAGTTCGGCGATCAGCACCGCTGTTTCCGCGTCGCCTGCCAGTTTCCCGACGATTTTGGGGCTAACCCTTGGCCAGCAACGCGAACTTTTTGTCCAGATTTCCGTGATGCGCGCCGAGCACCAATTCTATTCCGACTGGACTTCACGATCACTACGCTGGTTCGCTGCCTACCCATGATGCGGCCGTTTTGGTTTAGAGCGTGATGCGATGAGATTGAATCGCATTCCGCTCTAGAGTCTTTGTTTTCGCGTGATTTATTGCAAAAAACCGGTTCCCACTTTTTACCTTCGGTGGCCTGCGGCTCGCATCACGCTT
>CAINGT010000030.1 GCA_903848655.1 uncultured Sphingomonadales bacterium | reverse complement strand
GTTCGCGCCCACGGGTACAGGCCAGCGCGGCTGCCCCCTCCGTCAGCTCTGCGCGCTGCCACCTCCCCCAAAGGGGGAGGTGCAGACAGCACCACCCTATCGCGGCGCGCGTTTAGGTTCCCATGCCGATGAACGCCGCAAAGCGCAGGGCCTGCGTGCGTTAAATTCCCGCGTACCACTGATATCCGCGATTGTCCTCCCAGTATCCGCCTTTGCCGCCGTAGAGCGCGGCCAGGCTGGCGACGGCTTCGATGCGCATGATGTATTTGGCCTGTTTGTAGCCGAGCTGGCGTTCGACCCGCAGCCGCAGCGGGGCACCGTGGCCGACCGACAGCGGTGCGCCGTTCATGCTGTGCGCCAAAATGGTTTGCGGGTGAAAGGCATCGACCAGATCGATGCTTTCATAATAAGGTTTGCCCAGCAGCGTGTCAGCGCAGTGGAACACGATATAGCGGGCATGGCTCGACAGCCCGGCGCGGCGCAACAGCAGGCCGAGCGGCACCCCGGTCCATTGCCCGATCGCGCTCCACCCTTCGACACAATCGTGGCGGGTAATCTGCGTGCGCGATGGCGCGTACCGTAACTGCGGCAGGGTCAACGCCAAAGGCTGTGCCACGAGTCCGTCGACTCGCAATTGCCAATCGGCAAACCCGTTCGTGACGTAACGGGTATACTCGGCAGTTTCAGGGCGGACCGAACCGTTGACTCGAAACACCGGCGACAGATCGGCGCGGGTGAATTCGGGGGCGAGCGCTTGCCGGTCGGCGATCAGCCAGCGTTGCGCGCTGCGGTTGGCGGCTTCGCCCAGAGTCAGCGTGTCAAGCACTGTGGGCGATGTGGTGATCCGGTCGCAACCCGCCAGCAGCAGGCCGCCCCCGCCGACCAGCAAATGGCGTCTCGTAACTCCGGTCATGGCCTTGTCCGGTCGCCGGGTAGACGGTACCAGCCGGTTACGATCGCGCGCAATTCGTTGACCGGCCCGGCCAGCAGCACCATCGCCAGATGGACGACGATGAACAGCGCCAACCCCGCCGCGACCAGAAAATGCACTGAGCGCGCCGATTGCCGCCCGTCGAACAGCACCAGCAGCCACGGCCACGCCGCATCCATCGCAGGCGACATCGCCAGCCCGGTCAGGATCATCAGTGGCAGCGCCAGCCCGAGCACGCCGAGATAAGCCAGCTTTTGCAGCGGATTGTAATGCAGCGCCGGGTGAAACCGCAGCCGCGCATGATCGGCGATATCGCGCCACAGCGCCGAGAGGCGCATTTCTTTACGGTTTAACGCAAGATCACGCCACAAATGTCTGGATATAAACGAATAAATTGCAAAGCTTATCCATCCGATAACCATGATCCACGCGAACGCAAAATGCCACAGCCGCGCAATCGCGAGGCTATACCGCGACGGGATCGTCACTAGCGGGGGGAACGCTTGCGCCGTATTCATGGCAAAGCCGAGCACCCCGGTGGTTGGTACTTCGATCCCCCCGACCGCGAGATAGCCATGCGCGCCACGGTTGCCGATGACGAGCCAGGCGTGATCGAAATCGGCGCCATAGGCCCCCCAATAGAGCCGGGGATGCGCGTTGAAGATCATCATCCCGCTCATCAGCAGGATCACCACCGCCAGCGCATTGGTCCAGTGCCACAGCCGCACCGGCAGGCGGATGCGGTACACGCGCGTGGAGGCGGAAACAGACATGAAGGGATCATCGCCCATTTCGCGATGAAACGCCAGCCGATTAAACCGGCGACTGAGCAAGCTCGCGATACGTAACATGGCGCAAGGCTGCGGCATTATCGAGGCGTGACGGCAAGGGAAACAGCGCCTGCACCAAAGCCTTGACCAGCCAACCCAGCTTGCGCGGGGTGCTGACCACCGTGCGCCGGTCAAGCGCCTCGGCCCCGCGCCGCCCAACCAGCCGGGCGATATCGCCATAAATCCCTGCTGCCGCAAGGATCGCCCAGCGTTGGCGCAAGCCGAGGCCTCGCGCGCCGATTCGGGCAGAGCATTCATGCGCCACGGCCAGTTCGCACAGCCGTGCGGTCAGTTGCGCCAGTGCCGCACGATTGGCAGGCGCAAGCAGCGCATCAGGCGCAATCTGCGCTTCCGCCAGCCATTGCGCGGGCAAATAGCAGCGCCCGGCAGCGGCATCTTCGGCCACGTCGCGCGCGATATTGGCCAGTTGAAACGCCAGCCCGAGGTCACAGGCGCGTTCGAGCGTGGCTGTATCAGCGGGATCGACCCCCATCACCACCGCCATCATCACCCCGACTGCCCCCGCGACGTGCCAGCAATAGCGCATCAGATCGGCCTCGGTCTGCGGATGCCAACCTTGCGCATCGAGCGCAAACCCGGCAATCACGTCATCGGCCATGGCCTGCGTCAGCCCGGTTTCCGCCGCCACCAACCCCAGACAGTCAAACGCCGGTTCGCCCGTCATTTCACCCGCCAGCGCGCGTGCGGTCAGCGCGCGCACTTCGGCCAAGCGTGCCGTTACGGCGGACTGGTCACCCAGCACTCCGCCCAGATCCTGCCCGTCGATCCAGTCATCGCAGCGGCGGCACCACGCATAGAGCAACCAGACGCGTTCGCGCGTCGTGCGGTCGAACAAGCGGCTGGCAAGCGCAAAGCTTTTCGAACCTTTGGCGATCATGGCCGCAGCCAGCGTTACGTGATGCGCGCGATGATCCACGGCGGCGGTTACAGATCGCCCGCCGGCATCGTCAGGATCGGCACCGGGGGCACGTGCCCCGCCATGCGCGCCAACAGCAGATCGAGATCGGGTTCAGCCAGCAAGATCCCGCAATGGACCGGGCGAATGAACCCGGTGGCCTGCATATGCCGGTTAAACGCCAGCAAATGATCGAAAAAGCCAAAGGCGTTGAGCAGCCCGACCGGCTTGGCATGATAGCCCAATTGCGCCCAACTGACCGCTTCCCACAATTCATCCATCGTGCCGACCCCGCCGGGCAGGGTGAGAAAACCGTCGGCCAGATCAGCAAACATCTGTTTGCGTTCGTGCATCGTGCGCACCACGTGCAGCCGGGTGCAGTGCGGATTGGCGATTTCGGCGCGGTCGAGAGCGGCGGGGATCACCCCGATTACTTCGCCCCCGGCAGCGAGCGCGCCAGATGCGAGCGCGCCCATCAGCCCAAGCTGACCCCCGCCATAGACCACGCCGATCCCGCGCTGCGCCAGCGCCGCGCCCACGTCACGCGCCAGCGTTACGTAACGCGGATCGTCCGGCGTGGCTGACCCGCAATAGACCGCAATGCGGTTCAAGCCAGATCTTCCACCATCAGCCGCGCGGTCGCCTTCGCGCTGCCGACCACGCCGGGAATGCCCGCGCCCGGATGGGTGCCTGCGCCAACCAGATAGAGGTTGGAAATATCATCGTCGCGGTTGTGCGCGCGGAAAAACGCGCTTTGTGTCAACAGCGGTTCAAGGCTGAACGCGCTGCCCAAATGCGCACCAAGATCATGGTTGAAATCGGCGGGGGTGTAATGAAATTTGGTAACGATCCGGCTGTGGATATCAGGGATCAGCCGTCGTCCGACTTCATCGAGCACGCGCTTTTCGAGAATCGGGCCGATTTCCGCCCAGTCGAGCGGCAGCTTGCCCATGTTGGCCACCGGCACCAGCGCGTAGAACGTGCTCATGCCTTCGGGGGCCATGCCGGGGTCGGTCACGGTCGGGTGGTGCAGATAGATCGAAAAATCTTCGGGCAGCACGCCATACTTGTAGATATCGTCGAGCAGTCCTTTGTAGCGCGGGCCGAACAGGATCATGTGGTGCGCAATCCCCGGCCAAGTGCCTGTTACGCCGAAATGAACGACGAACAGGCTGGGCGAAAACTTTTTGCGCTTCAAGGATTTGGCGCGGCGGCGCGCGGCGGCGTTGTCGCCAAGCAAATCGCGGTACGAATGCACCAGATCGGCGTTTGAGGCGGCGGCATCAAAGTTTTCATGCCAACCGCTCGCCGTGGTCACCCCGGTTACGCGGTTGCCCAGCGTTTCGATCCGCGTGACGGCATCACCCAGCCGCAGCGTGCCGCCGATCCGCTGGAAATGCGCGACCATCCCGGCGATCAAGCGGTTGGTTCCGCCGCGCGCCCACCACACCCCGCCGTCCTTTTCCAGCTTGTGGATCAGTGCATAGACCGCGCTGGTGGTCATGGGATTGCCGCCGACGAGCAGCGAGTGAAAGCTGAACGCTTCGCGCAACTTGTCGCTTTTGACGTATTTCGACACGATCGAATAGACCGAACGCCACGCCTGATAGCGCGCCAGCGCGGGTGCCGCCTTAATCATGCTGGCAAAGTCGAGAAAGGCCACCGTGCCCAGCTTGACATAACCTTCGCGAAAGACCCCGGCGGAATATTCGAGAAATTCGTCATAGCCCGCAACGTCACCCGGGCTGATCCGCGCGATTTCGTTGCGCAACAGCGTTTCATCGTTGCTGTAGTCAAAGTTGGTGCCATCGGGCCAGTTGAGCCGGTAAAACGGTGATACCGGCATCAGATCGACATCTTCGGACAGGCGATGCCCGGTCAGCGCCCACAGCTCTTCAAGGCACGGCGGATCGGTAATCACTGTCGGACCGGCGTCAAAGGTGAACCCGTCGCGTTCCCAATAATAGGCCCGGCCGCCGGGCTTGTCGCGCGCTTCGACCACGGTGGTGGCGATCCCCGCCGATTGCAGGCGGATCGCAAGCGCCAGCCCGCCGATCCCCGATCCGATCACACACGCGCGCTTCATCGATTGAACCTTTTCTAAAAAATGGGGCTGACCCCTAACGCTTTTCATAGCGCCGCCGCAGGGGCGTTGGGAGGCCGCATTGAAACGATATTTTTTACTGATATTTCATGAGTTTGCTGTCGTATCCTAATATCATATCTTGCAAAAACCACATACCCTGCAAGAACCATTTGCCGCCGCGATGACATCAAAAATATTTTAGAACTCATTTCTAATACACTGATATAAATCGTAAAATTACACCCATCTTCTAACTCCCCTCCCCTTCAGGGGAGGGGCTGGGGGTGGGGGCGTGCCTCGCGCTCTCACCCAGCCAATAGACCCCACCCCCAACCCCCTCCCCTAAAGGAGAGGGGGCTTTGTCGCGGCTGGGTGATGCCTCTTCACCCCTATTCGGCAGCCCGGTTAATCGCAACACCGCTCCGGCGCAACAAACCCTTTCGTGAACCGGCGAGGTTGCTGCCGGATCGGGGGATCACTGGACACGCGGGAGCGAATGGCCTAACCCCAGTGCACACCCCGGGGAGCCTGTGCAGGCTGAGAGGGGCCGGTCACGCGGCCCGACCCGTTGAACCTGAACCCGTTAGCACGGGCGGAGGGAAGGGCCGGTATCGACCGGACTTTGTCTGCCGCCCCCCCCCCCCGCAAGGACCCACGATGGCGGATATCAACAGCAAGCTCGAAATCGGCGTTACGACCGGCCCGATCCGTGGCAGCCGAAAAATTCACGTCGAATCGCCACGCTTTGCCACTGTGCGCGTGGCGATGCGCGAAATCGCGCTCGAGCCATCGTCGGGCGAGCCGCCACTGCGCGTCTATGACACTTCGGGGCCATACACTGATCCGGCGGTGCCCATCGACATTGCCGCCGGGTTGCCCCGGTTACGTCACGACTGGATCGTCGCGCGGGGCGATGTCGCGGCTTATGCCGGGCGGCAGACGCGGCCCGAAGACAATGGCCAGCTTGGCCCGGACCGGTCGGGCGGCGTGCCGCCGTTTCCGCGTGTGGTAACGCACCCCTTGCGCGCACTGCCGGGGCGTAACGTAACGCAGATGCACTACGCCCGCGCCGGGATTATCACGCCAGAAATGGAATATGTCGCAATCCGCGAAAACCTTGGGCGCAAGGCATTGGCCGAAGCGGCGGAGCGCGACGGGCAGGATTGGGGCGCGGCGATTCCCGATTATGTAACGGCCGAATTCGTGCGCGATGAAGTGGCGCGCGGCCGTGCGATCATCCCCAACAATATCAACCACCCCGAAAGCGAACCGATGGCGATCGGGCGCAATTTCCTCGTCAAGATCAACGCCAATATCGGCAATTCGGCGGTGGCATCGGATGTTGCCAACGAAGTCGATAAAATGGCATGGGCGATCCGCTGGGGCGCGGACACGGTGATGGACTTGTCCACCGGGCGCAACATCCACGATACGCGCGAATGGATCTTGCGCAATGCGCCGGTGCCGATTGGCACGGTGCCGATCTATCAGGCGCTGGAAAAAGTCGGCGGTGTGGCCGAAGATCTGACGTGGGAGATATTCCGCGACACGCTGATCGAACAGGCCGAACAGGGCGTCGATTATTTTACCATCCATGCCGGGGTGCGCCTGGCCTATATTCCGCTGACCGCCAAGCGCGTGACCGGCATTGTCAGCCGGGGCGGATCGATCATGGCCAAATGGTGCCTGTCGCACCACAAAGAAAGCTTTCTCTACGACCATTTCGACGAGATCACCGAGATCATGAAAGCCTATGACATCGCCTATTCGCTTGGCGATGGCCTGCGCCCCGGATCGCTTGCCGATGCCAATGACGAAGCGCAATTCGCCGAATTGTACACGCTGGGCGAACTGACCAAGCGTGCCTGGGAACAAGATGTGCAAGTGATGATCGAAGGCCCCGGCCACGTGCCGATGCACAAGATCAAGGCCAATATGGACAAGCAACTCGCCGCTTGCGGCGAAGCGCCGTTCTATACGCTTGGGCCGTTAGTAACCGATATCGCACCGGGCTATGACCACATCACCAGCGGCATCGGTGCGGCGATGATTGGCTGGTTCGGCACGGCGATGCTGTGTTACGTAACACCCAAAGAACATCTTGGCCTGCCCGACCGCGACGATGTCAAAGTCGGCGTCGTTACGTACAAGCTGGCTGCCCATGCCGCCGATCTGGCGAAAGGCCACCCGGCGGCACGGATGCGCGACGATGCGCTCAGCCGCGCGCGGTTCGAATTCCGCTGGCGCGACCAGTTCAATCTGAGCCTCGATCCCGATACCGCCGAACAGTACCACGACCAGACCTTGCCCGCCGAAGGCGCCAAGACCGCGCATTTCTGCAGCATGTGCGGGCCGAAGTTCTGCTCGATGAAAATCACCCAGGAAGTGCGCGAATTCGCGGCTCGGCAAAACAGCGCACCCGACACGTTTCTTGCCGCTGCCGAAGTCGAAGCGGGCATGGCGTTGATGCGAGACAAGTATCGCGCTGGGGGTGATCTCTATATGCCCGCGACGGAATAGGGCGGCACAACGGGAAACGGCCCCCGCGCGGTGCGCGAGGGCCGTTGTGTCGGTTTAGAGGATCGCTTAGTTGCGGATTTCAATCCCCAGCTTTTTTACGTCGTCCAATTCGAATTCAACCGGCTTGTTGTTGAACGTGCCGGTCACGGTCTTTTTGTGGATGTGCAGTTCAAACGGCACTTTGCCCGCATAAGCGGTGCCGCGCACCACGCGATCACCGGATTTGTCTTCGGTGGTGTAGTGGTAATCCACGCCCTGATGCGTGAACTGGCCGGCGTCTTCGGTGGCAGCAAAGCTGACAGTCGGAACGCTGGCGGCCAGCAGCGTGGCGGCGAGCACGGTAAACTTGATCATGGCAATCACTCCTGAACCAGCATGGGATCAGCCCCGATCTCCGGTGATCCCGGCGGTGCGACTGGCTTGCTTGCTCATTTGTGCTGCAGATGCGAAGTCGCAAATGCTTTGCGCGCCCACGACCTTGCAAAAAATGCAATTATATTGATAATAAATGGTTTTCTTGAGAGGGCGCGGCTCCGCATGACCCCTTGGTGCAAGGATTTCAGGTATTGAGATTGCGTTTTTAGCGATCCCGCTGGGCCAGCAGACGCAGGCGCAGCGCGTTCAGCTTGATAAAGCCGGCGGCGTCGGTCTGGTCATAAGCGCCCGCATCGTCTTCGAATGTCACATGGCGTTCGGAATAGAGGCTGGCGGGGGACTGGCGGCCGACGACCGAGGCCTGACCTTTGTAGAGTTTCAGCCGCACGGTGCCCGATACTTTGGCTTGGCTATGGTCGATGGCGGCCTGAAGCATTTCGCGTTCGGGCGCGAACCAGAAACCGTTGTAGATCAGTTCGGCATATTTTGGCATCAATTCGTCTTTGAGATGCGCCGCGCCGCGATCAAGCGTGATCGATTCGATGGCGCGATGCGCCACGGCATAGATCGTTCCGCCCGGCGTTTCGTACATCCCCCGGCTTTTCATGCCGACAAAGCGGTTTTCCACCAAATCGAGCCGACCGATGCCGTGCCGCCGTCCATAGTCGTTGAGCGTGGTCAGCAACGTGGCGGGGCTTTGCGCCTCGCCATTAACTGCCACGCCATCGCCACGCGCAAAATCGATGGTGATATATTCGGGCGCATCGGGCGCGTCTTCGGGATTGACGGTGCGCGAAAAGACATAGTCGGGCACTTCGGCCCACGGGTCTTCGAGCACTTTGCCTTCGGACGAGGTGTGCAGCAGATTGGCGTCGGTCGAAAACGGGCTTTCGCCGCGTTTGTCTTTGGGCACCGGCACCTGATGCGCCTCTGCCCAGGCAATCAGCGCGGTGCGGCTGGTCAAGTCCCATTCGCGCCACGGCGCGATCACCTTGATACCGGGATCGAGCGCATAAGCCGACAGTTCAAACCGCACCTGATCGTTGCCTTTGCCGGTCGCCCCGTGCGCGATGGCATCGGCCCCGGTTTCGCGCGCGATTTCGATCAGCCGCTTGGAAATCAGCGGCCGCGCGATTGACGTGCCGAGCAGATAATCGCCTTCGTACCGCGCATTGGCGCGCATCATCGGAAACACGAAATCGCGCACGAATTCTTCGCGCAAATCATCGATATAGATATGTTCGGGGCGGATTCCCATCAGCTCCGCCTTGGCGCGGGCGGGTGCCAGCTCTTCGCCCTGGCCCAGATCAGCGGTGAATGTCACCACTTCGCAGCCATACGTGACTTGCAGCCATTTGAGGATAACGGACGTGTCGAGCCCGCCCGAATAAGCCAGAACGACCCGCTTGATATCGGCCATGCACGATCCCTTTGCGACAGATAAAGCGGGCGCGTATCAGGCACGACGGTGCAACGCAACCGCTTGGCGGCGCGGCACCGCAACCCGTTCAGCCAAACCGCCCGGTGATGTAATCCTGCATCTGGCGGGTTTCGGGGGCGACAAAAGCTTCGGACGAGGGGCGGAATTCGACCATCCGGCCCGACAGCATGAAGCCGGTATAATCCGAAATGCGCGCGGCCTGTTGCAGATTGTGCGTCACGATCACGATGGTGATCGAATCCTTCAATTCCAGCAGCGTGCTTTCCAGCTTGGCAGTTGATAACGGATCGAGCGCGGATGCCGGTTCATCGAGCAGCAGCACATCGGGGTTGATGGCAATCCCGCGCGCCACGCACAGCCGTTGTTGCTGCCCGCCCGACAGCCCCAGCCCCGAAGCGCCCAGCTTGTCCTTCACTTCATCCCACAGCGCCGCACGGGTCAGCGCGCGTTCGACGATGCCGTCCATATCCGCGCGCCCGACCCGGCGATGCAGCCGCACACCGAACGCGATATTGTCATAGATCGACATGGGAAACGGGGTCGGGCGTTGAAACACCATGCCGATGCGCGCGCGCAGATTTTCCGAATTGCGCGCCAAATCAAGGATGTTTTCGCCGTCAAAGCGAATATCGCCGCGCGCGGTCTGGCCGGGATAGAGATCATAGATCCGGTTGAGCGTGCGCAACAACGTCGATTTGCCGCAACCCGATGGGCCGATCAGTGCGGTGACGGCATGGCGCGCCACCGGCAGATCCACCGCGAACAACGCTTGCGCCTTGCCATAGAAGAAATCGAGATTGTGCACATCGATCACCCGGTCATCGACCGGCGGCGCGATCATCACGGTTTTCTGGCCGGCGGCGGGGGGATCGAAACTCACTTGGCATTGCTCCTGCGCATCAAGGCTCGGCCCAGCACATTGGTAGCGAGCACGGCGAGCGCGATCAGCAGCGCCCCCGCCCACGCGAGGCGGCGCCAATTGTCATCACCGCTCATGCCGAATTGAAAGATCGTGGTCGGCAGCGCGGCAATCGGCTGGGTCAGCCGCGTGCTGACGAACTGGTTGCCGAGCGAGGTAAAGATCAGCGGCGCGGTTTCGCCACTGATCCGCGCAAAGCTGAGCAGCGCGCCGGTCATCAGCCCCGACCGGCTGGCGCGCCAGATGATCGCGCGGATCACCAGCCCGCGATCCGCGCCGAGCGCCATCCCCGCTTCGCGCAAGGCATAAGGTTGCAACCGCAAGATATCTTCGGTCGCGCGGGTTGCCACCGGCACCGCCAGAATCGCTAGCGCCACCGCGCCCGCGAGTGCGGAAAAGCCATGAAACGGCGCAACCAGCAGTTCATAGACGAACAGCCCGATCAGGATCGAAGGGGCGGAAATCAGAATATCGTTGAGAAACCGCACTACTGTCGCCAGTCGCGTGCCATCGCCATATTCGGCCAGCCACGTACCCGCCAGAATGCCGATCACCAGCGCGATCACCATGCCGATGGCACACATCACCAGCGATCCGATAATCGCGTTGAGCAGACCGCCCGCCATGCCTTGCACCGGTTGGCTCATCGTGAACACCGCCAAATCCATTCCGGCCAGCCCGTTGACCACCAGCGTCTGCATAATCAGTGCCAGCGCGGTCAGCGCAATCGCGGTGGCCAGCGCGGTTCCCGCCAGGAACACGGCATTGGCCAGCTTGCGCCGCGCGTGCAACCAGCGGCCCTGCCGCGCGATTTGCTCTGCACGCGTCATTTCGGCCCTCCATCGCGGCCGAGCAACAGCCGCGCGGCGGCAATCGTGACAAACGTGATGGCAAACAGCACCAGCCCCAGCGCGATCAGCGCGGATACGTGCATATCGCCCGTCGCTTCGTTGAATTCGTTGGCGATAGTCGATGAAATCGTCGATCCGGCCCCGAACAGGCTGCGCGGAAAATTGTGCGAATTGCCGATAATGAATGTTACCGCCATTGTTTCGCCGAGCGCGCGCCCCAGCCCGAGCATGACCGCGCCAATCGCGCTGTTGCGCACATAAGGCAGCATAATGCGCAGCACCACTTCGCTGCGGGTGCAGCCAAGGCCATAGGCCGCCTCGCGCATTGCGGGCGGCACCGACAGCAGCAATTCGCGCAAGATCGCCGCGATATAGGGCAGCACCATCACCGCCAGGATCAGCGATGCGGTGCAGATATTGGCTCCGTTGGGCACGCCGGTTACCATCCGTTCCAGCCACGAACCGGGCGTGGCTGCCGCCATCAACGGCACTTGCACATGGCGGGCAAACCACGGGGCCAACACGAACAGCCCCCACATCCCATACACGATCGAGGGAATCCCGGCGAGCAGTTCGACCGCAATCGCCAGCCAGCGCGCAATCGCCTGCGGGCAGATTTCCGCCAGAAACACCGCCGTGCCCAGCGCCACAGGCAAAGCCAGCAGCAGCGCCAGAAATGCCGTAAGCAGCGTGCCCGCGACCGGCCCGGCAGCCCCGAACTGCCCCGCCACCGGATCCCACGTGCTCGATGTGAAAAAGCCCGGCCCAAAGTGCGCGAGCGCAGGCCAGCCGCCCCATAGTAACGATCCGATCAACCCGCCCAGCACCGCCATCATCGCCAGCACGGCGGCAAGGCACAGACTGCGAAACAGCCGATCACCAGCGGCGGAGGGGGCCAGCACCGCCATTACCGCGCCTTCGCCACGGGGCGCGGGGTGCTGGCAATTTCGCTCGCCCATTGGTGGCGGATCAGGTCTTTGACCGCGCTGGGCAGCGGCACATAGGACAGTCTGATCGCCGTGGCATCGCCGGTGCGGAAGGCCCAGTCAAAAAACCGCAAGACCGTGGCCGAGCGCGCGGGATTGTCGGGACGACGCTTCATCAGGATAAATGTTGCCGCGCTGATCGGCCAAGCCGCCGGATCGGGCTGATCGACCAGCACGATAGCATTGCCCGGAACTTTGCCCCACGGCGCGGCAGCGGCCGCAGCGGCAAAGGCGGCGATATCGGGCGCGACAAATGCGCCGCTGGCGTTTTGCACCAGTGCGTAGGCCAGATGCGACTTGCTGGCATAAGTAAATTCGACATAGCCAATGGCACCGTTGGTCTGTTTGACAAAGGCGGCCACGCCATCATTGCCTTTGCCGCCCAGCCCCGCTTTCCAGTTGACCGCATCGCCTGCGCCAACAGTGGTTGCCCAAGCCGCGCTCTTGCGCGCCAGATAGCTGGTGAACACGAATGTCGTGCCCGAACCATCGGCGCGATGCACCACTGTGATCGGTAGGTCGGGCAGCACCAGCGCGGGGTTGAGGCGCTGTATCGCCGGGTCGGTCCAGCGCGTGATCTGGCCCAAATATATTGCGGCAAGGACATCGCCGGTGAGCCGAATTTGTCCCGCGCCGATCCCGCGCACATTGATTATCGGCACGATCCCGCCGATCAGCAGCGGAAACTGGCTCAAATCCAGCTTTGCCAGCGTTGCCGCGCTAAGGGGTTTGTCGGTCGCGCCGAAATCGACCGTCCCGGCGGTGATCTGGCGGATGCCGCCGCCCGAACCAATCGGCTGATAATTGACCGCGATGCCGGTCGCATCGTGATAGGCTTGCGCCCAGCCGCCGTAGACCGGCGCAGGGAAGGTTGCACCCGCGCCGATCACGCTGTCAGCGCGCCGGTCGGCACAACCGCCCAGCGCGACGGCAAGGCTGGCGCACAAGATCAATGCCCTGACTATCGACTGGTCCTTTGACGCAAAAGCCCGTCGCTGCGGATCACCTCGGGGCTGGTATCTGTGCACCGCGAATGTGACAGTTTGGCCGCGCTCTGCCGCAGGCCCGCGCTCACCGGTCAAAACTTGAACTGGCCAAACAGGCCGAATTCATCATAGGTGCCGCCATTAACGCCGCCGAGCAGTCCGGTCCCGTTCTGCTGCGCGATCAGCCCCGACACGGTGCCCAGATTGGTCACCGCATCGCGCTTGTAGACCAGCGACAAGTCAACCAGCTTGACCGGTTCCCATTGCACGCCCAGATTATAGTACCGGCTGGTGACCGAGGCACCGCTTGCGACTTTCGGGGTCTGGCGGATCCAGTCATAACGGCCGAACACCTGCCAGCGCGGGGTCACGGTGTAACTGCCAAAGCCCGACCAGCCGGTGTTCGTATCTTCGCTGGCCAGCGTTACGCTGTTGAAGTTTTTGGCGTAAAGATATTCGCCGCCCAGCGTGAACCGGTCCACTTTGTACCCCAGCGCCGCGTCAAAGCGTTGCGCGGTGTGCGCCACCGCCACGCCTTCGGCCTGTTTGCCCAAGCGCCCGCTGTATCCCCCCACGGCAGCAAACCAGCCGCCAAACCGCGCTGACACCCGCGCTTCGACATCGACCGACTTGGTCACATTGACGGTGCGAAAGCCCGCGCCATTGATGACGCCGATCTGATAGCTCAGATGACCATCGGCAAGATCGCCAAACGCCTGCACCCCCCAGTCGATGGCTTGGCCGAGCTTGTACTGATCGGGCAGCACCGGATCGATATAGCGGTGGCCATAGACACCCTCCATGAACGGGATCCACGGCTGTTCGGATTCGCCGATGCGCAAAGTCAGCGCCGGATCGAGTTTGGCCTGGAGATAGACTTTCTTGACGAAAAAGCCTTTGCCGATGACCGTGGTCGGGGTGGCGGGGGCTACCCCGGTGGGGGTGTTGTAATAATTGGCGTTAAGCGGCTCGCCGATCACATTGCTGGCATCGGTGGTGATATTGGCGGAAAATATGGTGTTGAAAGTATGTTCGACCGAGACGTGGATGCGTTTGAGGTTGATCCCGGTGCCGTTGGCGCTTTGCGCAACGCCGCCTGCGCGTTGATCGATATGCGACACGTTGAAAAACACCAGCGCGCCGATTTTGGTATTCGCCGCCCAGCTTTGCGCGCTGAGCGCCTTGTCGGTGCGCGCACTGGCGCTCGTGGCGGCATCGGCGCGCGCGCTGGCGGTCACGGCGGTTTGCGCGGCGGTGGCAGTCTCGGCTTGCAGCGTCGCCACGGTGCTGTCGGTCTTGGTGGAGGCAGCGTGCTGGGCGCGGATCTCTTCGCGCAAGGCGGCGACTTCGGCGCGCAATGCATCGACTTCGCGCTGGAGTGCAGCCACGCTCGGCGGTTCGGCAGCATGGGCAAAGGGCGCGATTAAGACGCTGGCCACCGCCACCGCGCGCAAGGCTGGATGCATCGTCATGGCGGACCTATGGGGCAGGGAAGGCGGTCAATAAAGCGCGCTAGAGCGTGATGCGAAAAAGTGGGAACCGGTTTTTCGCAATAAATCACGCGAAAACAAAGACTCTAGAGCGGATTGCCATTCAATCTAATCGCATTCCTCTCTATGACCGCAATGTTACGGATTTGTGACAATCATCCGGGCGGCACGGCGCGTGGCTTGGGCCTCGGCGCCAACCAGATGAAACCAGCGGCGCAAAACAGGATGCCAGCACAGCCGAGGAACACCGTGTTGGTGGCCAAAGTCACCGCTTCGGTGGTCACCAAGTGGTCGATCATCATCCGCCCGTACACGCCCTGATCGATCAGGCTTTGCGGGGGATGGATGATCCCGACGAGTTCGGCATGCATCGATTTGGTCTGCCGATCCCACATCGTGGTGGTGATCGAGGTGGCAAACGCCCCCGACAGCGTCCGCATGAAATTCTGCAACCCCGCTGCCGAAGCGGTTTCGCGCGGCAAGACTGATCCGAGCGCAAGCGTTGTGGTGCCGATAAAGAAAAACGGCATCCCGAACCCTTGGGCGAATTGCGGCAGCGTAATGTCGAAAAAGCTCATCCCGCTGGTCATGCCGCTGCGAATGAACCCGATCATCCCCAGCCAGCCAACCCCGAACGTAATCAGCACGCGCACATCGAATTTGGTGGTCAGTGCGGCGACAACCGGCGACATGACCACCGCCATGATCCCGACAAAGCCCATCGATTGTCCCGCCGCCGAAGCGGTGTAGCCAAGGTTGGTTTGCAGGAACAATGGCGTAAGCACGATCATCGCAAAGAACGCGGCATAGGACGCGCTTTGCGTGATGACCCCGATGGTAAAGCCGCGATGGCGAAACACCGCCAGATCGACCACCGGATGGCGGTCGGTCAGTTCCCAGATCAGAAATGCGATAAAGCCAATTGCCGCGACCACGCCCAGCGCACAGATCAGATCGCTGGCAAACCAGTCTTCCTCGCGCCCTTTGTCGAGCATGATCTGCAACGCGCCGACCCAGATCACCAGCAGGGCCAGCCCGACGAAATCAATCGGCTGGCGCTCGGTCGGCGTTTCATAGCGGCGGATCAGCCGGTACGAAGCCACGGCGCACACGGCGACAATTGGCAGATTGATGAAAAAGATCCAGTGCCAGGTCAGATTGTCCGAAATCAGCCCGCCCAGAATCGGCCCGGCAATCGGCGCGCAGACCGTGGTCATCGCCCATAACCCCATCGCCGCCGGGGCCTGTTTGGGCGGGAACACGCGCAATAACAGTGTCTGCGACATCGGCATGATCGGCCCGCCGCACAACCCCTGCATCACGCGAAACGCAATCAGCGCCTCGATGCTGGTCGATAGCCCGCACAGTAGCGAAAACAGCCCAAACCCGATCAAGGCAAGCAGGAACACCCGCACCGCGCCAAACCGTGCGGCCAGCCACCCGGTGAGCGGCACGCAGATCGCCTCTGCCACGGCATAGGACGTGATTACCCACGTGCCTTGGCTGGGCGATACCGCCAGACTGCCGGCGATATGCGGCACCGACACATTGGCGATGGTAATATCGAGCACCACGACAAAGTTCGATAATGCCAGCGAAAATGCCGCCAGCGCCATCGCCACGCCGGTTAACGGCGGCGCGGTTGGCGGAGCGAAAGTGGGGGCGGGACCAGCCATTTTTCGGGTAGCCCGGTCAGTTGCCGCGCGTGTCGATAGTGGCGGTGATCGACAGACCGAGCCGCAGCGGATGCGCCGCCAGTTCGCGCCGGTCGAGCGCGATCCGCACCGGCAGCCGCTGTACCACTTTGATCCAGTTGCCCGTGGCGTTTTGCGCCGGGATCACCGCCAGTGCTGCGCCCGTGCCGCCCGAAAACCCGACGACGCGCCCGTGATAGACCACTTTGCCGCCATACAAATCGGAAGTCAGTTCGACCGGCTGGCCGGGCCTGACCCCGCGCAACTGGCTTTCCTTGAAATTGGCATCGACATAAGCCTGATCGACCGGCACCAGCGTCATCAGTGTAGTGCCCGCATTGACTCGCTGGCCCAATTGCACATTGCGCTGGGTGACAACGCCATCGACCGGCGCGCGGACCACGGTGCGCTCAAGATCGATCCGCGCCTGATCGAGCCGGGCTTTGGCGGTCAACACATCGGGGTTGGTATCGGCGCTGGTGCCCGCGATCAGCGCGGCATTGGCGGCGGCCTGATTGTGCGCGGCGGCTTGTGCCGCGCGCGCTTGCGCCAGCCCTGCGCGCGCCATTGCCAGATTGCCTTTGGCGACGGCAAAGGCCGCCGTGGCGCTGCTCAGTTCCTCGCCCGATACCCCGCCATCGCTGGCCAGCGCCTTGCGCCGCGACAAGTCGATTTCGGCGCGCGTCAGATCGGCCTCGGCAATTGTGACTTGCGCGCTCATCCGGCTGATATCGGCGGCGCGTTCGCTGATCTGGTCACCCAGCGCGCCGCCCGTGGCAATCGTCTGATTGACGCGGCGCACCGCGCTGGCATAGCCCGCTTGCGCGGCGGCGAGCGCGATCCGCGCGTCGGTCGGGTCGATCACCACCAGCACATCGCCTTTGTGCACGGCCTGGGTATTGGCCACGCGCACGTCGGCCACCGCGCCGCCGGTCAACGGGGTTACCGCCGCGACATCGGCGTTGACATAAGCATTGTCGGTTTCGACATAGCGCCCGCCGAGGAGCCATTCATACCCGCCATAGCCCACGACAATCGCCGCCAGCGCCCCGCCAAACAGCAGAAAGGCCCGTTTGCGCGCGGGGTTGGGCGGGGTAGTAGCTTCGGTATCGACCATGGTGGCAAAATCCTGCGGCAGAAAATCAAAAGACGTGTCGGGCCGTTCAGCCAGCGGTAAAACCACCGCCCAGCGCGCGGATGAGTTCGACCCGCACCGCCAGCACCCGGCCCTGGCAATCGGCCAACGCTTGGCGGTTGCGCAACAGCGCATCTTGTGCGGACAGTACCGCGAGATAAGGCGTCAGGCCCCCGGTATAGCGCCGCCGCGTCAAGTCCCACGCTTCTTCCGACCGGGCCACCGCCTCGGCTGCGGCGATCAGTTCGCTGGCGAGCGCGGTTTGCGCGGCGGCGGCATCGGCCACTTCGCGCACGGCTTGCACCAGCGTGGCGTTGTAATGCGCCACAGCCAGGTCATAACCGCCGCGCGCCGCGCCATAGTCACCCGCCAGCCGCCCGCCTGCAAACAGCGGCAGGCTGATCGCGGCGCTGGCCTGCCCGGTGCGCGATCCGCCAGCGGTCAGATTGGCAAGTCCCAGCGATTGCGCACCGACGAAGGCCAGCAGATTGATATCGGGGAAATAGGCCGCACGCGCACCGCGCACGCGCGCCAGCGCCGCTTCGGCGCGGGCGCGCGCAGCGGCAATATCGGCGCGGCGACCGACCAGATCGAGCGCCAGCCGGGGCGGCAGCGCAGTGGCACGAAACTGCCCCGGCGGCGGCGGGGTAATCGCCGCGCCGCGATCCGGGCCTGCCCCTAGCAGCGCCGCGAGCCGGTTGCGCGTTAGCACCACTGCCTGCTCGGCGGCGGCCAGACTGGCGCGCGCCGCCGAAATCCCCGCTTGCGCCTGACGCGCTTCGGCTCGGGTATCCAGCCCGATCTGCACGCGCCGCAGCACCAGCGCCGCCGTCTGCTCACGCACATCGAGCGATGCTTGGGCAATGGCGCGCAATTCCGCCATTCGCCCCAGATCGGCATAAGCCTCCGCCACCGATGTCGCGATAGCCAGCCGCGCGGCGCGTGCCTCGATTGCGGTGGCAGCGGCTTCGGATGTGGCGGCGCGCAGCGCGGCATGGCCCCGCCCAAACAGATCGAGATCATAGGCGATCTGCGCTTGCGCCCCGCCCGTGTCGTTCCAGCCATGCGGTACGAAAGCGGGCGGAATGCCCAAATTGTAGCTCTGTTTTTGCTCGCCCACGCTACCGCCGAGCGCGGCGCTGGGCAGCACGGCGGCATCGGCGCTGCGGGCATAGCCTTGCGCGGTGCGCAGCCGCGCCAGCGCTTCAGCCAATCCGGGGGCATCGCTGATCGCGGTTTCGATCAGCGCGGTCAGGTGCGCATCGCCCAAGTCGCGCCACCAGCTTTCGACGGGCCAGCCATCCGCATTGGTGCCATCGAGGCTGGCGGCCGCGAGGGTATCGGCGGCGCGCAAGGCCGGAACTTTGCCCGGTGGCGGCGGAATCGCACAACCCGCCAGCAGCAGCGGGATCATCATCAGCACGGACCGGCGGGGCAGGGGGGGCATCACGACTCCGAAGGCTGACTGTACTGATCGGTCATTACGGAGCCTATCGCTTGACCGATACCTGTCAAGCGCTATCTGTACACAATGGTCACTAAATGTCGGCTCACCCGCGCCAGCCCCGATCAACGCCGCGATGGCATCGTTGCCGTCGCTGCCGAAGCCTTTGCCGATGAAGGCTATGGCGCAACTTCGATGTCCACCATCGCCGCCCGGCTTGGCGGGTCCAAAGCCACGCTTTACAAGTATTTCCCGTCGAAAGAGGCTTTGTTCGAAGCGGTGATGGAACAGCGCTGCCAGCATGTCATGGCCCCCTTGCGCGACATGCGCAGCACCGACAGCGATGATCTGGAACAATGGCTGGCGGTGTTCGCCACGCGCTTGCTGACCAAGTTGTACGAACCGGGCGCGCTCGATGTGCACCGGCTGATCCATAGCGAAGGCGCGCGCTTTCCCGAATTGGCGGACGTGTTCTTTCGCGCCGGGCCCGATGCCGTGCTGGCGGAACTGGCCGCGACGCTCGCGCGGTTTTCCGCCAGCGGGCAAATCGCCTGCGATGATGTCGCGCTGGCGGCGGGGCAATTCGTCGGCATGGTGCGCGGTGATCGCCATATGCGCTTTGCCGTCGGCCAAATGCCTGCACCCGACCCCGCCGAAATCGCCCGCCACGCCCGCCACGCCGCCCGCATTTTCGTCAATGGCTTGCGCCAAAGTTGAAAGCCGCACTCTAAAGCCCCCGCCCCTTCTGGGGTGGGGGTTTGGGGGTGGGGTATCTAACCGTAAAATGGGGATAACAACCGACAAGACCTGCAGCGCGCACCGCCATCCTAGCTCCTCCCCCAGAGGGCTACGGGATGCACACATCTACTAGCCAAAATTTTTCCATAATTAAATCAATATCATAAGTTTACGCAATCTCTGCTGACGGGGCGGCGATGAAAGCCCCTCCCCATAGGGGAGGGGTTGGGGAGGGGGTTTTATGGTCCGAAATGACGTGCAATATCTTGACGTTAGCACACCCCCACCCAACCCTCCCCCTTCAGGGGGAGGGCTTTTTGGGGCGGTCATCC
>CAINGT010000029.1 GCA_903848655.1 uncultured Sphingomonadales bacterium | reverse complement strand
TCTAGAGCGTGATGCGAAAAAGTGGGAACCGGTTTTTCGCAATAAATCACGCGAAAACAAAGACTCCTAGAGCATGATGCGATTCTTTCTTATCGCATCATGCTCTAAGTGGTGGGTGCAGAATAGCTTATTTTGATCGGAAGCGGCCTTTGTCACCCCACATCTCAACCGTCAAATTCTGGCCACAAGCGCATGACGTGCCCAAGCTGTACCGACATACCCATCACGCCAAATCCGGCGCATATCCGGCCAGCAGGTCGCCCAGCAACTGGTTGGGAAACCGGCGGTTTTGGGTGATGGCGTAAAAGTTTTCGGTCAGCTGCGGGATTTGGCAGTGTTCGACGAGGGTGCCTGATGCCAGTTCATCGCGCACCACGATGGGCGGCACCAGCGTCACGCCTTCGCGTTCGCGTGCGAGCAGGCGCAGCATGGCCATGTCATCGACTTCGGCCAGGATGATCGGGCGGATGTCGGCCAGATCGAGCAGGCGGTCGAACCCGGCGCGGATATCGCTGTCATGGCCCGGCAGCAGCACCGGTTCGGTGCGCAGATCGTCGGGAAAGCGGAATGGGGGTTTGCCGGGCCGAGGGCGGCCAACCAGGCTGATCGGCTGCTGGTTGAGCAAGTGGTGGCGCAACGGCGCGCGCGCGTCGCGCTGGGCGGCACCGTTGGCGAGCACCACGTCGATGGCATGGGCTTCCAGTTGCGCCAGCAGATCGCGGGTCGTGCCGGACCGCACGATCAGCTCGACATCGGCGCGCCCAACCAAAGGGCGCAGAAATTCAAGCTGAAAGTTGCGCGACAGCGTGGTCAGCGCGCCGACTTTCAACACTTGGCGGCTGGAAACGGGGCGGCCTGCCAGCGTGCTCATCAATTCATCACCCGCCGCAAACACGCTGTCGGCATAATCGAGCGCAATCTGCCCCGCCTCGGTCAGAACCAGCCGCTTGCCCACGCGGTCAAACAGCGGGTGGCGCAACTGGTGTTCCAGTTTCTGGATCTGCACCGACAGCGCGGATTGCGACACGTTCAGCCGTTCAGCCGCGCGCGTCAGGCTGCCCTCGTGCGCCACCGCCCAGAAATAGCGCAAATGGTTAAAGTTCAGCCCTGCCATATCGTTCTATAATAGCGAACGATTTGGCCTGAACAATGAATTTTTCCGATGCTGAACGGTCGGATACCGCGTCCCCCAGCTTGCACATTCCAAAGGGGGAAACCTTTGCCGATCGATCTCTGGCCGTTTGCCGCGCCGCTTGCGCTGCTGATCTGCGGTGCCGCCGCCGTCGGGACCCCCGGTCGCAGGCCGCGCCGCCTGCTGTGGCTGGCCGAAAGCGCGGCGCTGTTTGCCATCGTGATTGCGGTGATTGCAGCGGCAATGGTCATGCTGCACGGATCGGGGGATTACGGGCTGACCGGGTGGCGCGGGGCCGGTTTGTCGATCCTGCTCGACCAGGTCAGCGTGACCATGCTGCTGCTGGTGTCGTTCATCGGCTGGGTCGTGGTGCGCTATGCCGCGACATATCTGGATGGAGAAGCGCGGCAGGGTGCCTTTATCGGCTGGCTGAGCGCCACGCTGGCGGCGGTGCTGCTGCTGGTGCTGTCGGGCAATCTGCTCCAGCTCGTGCTGGCGTGGATCGCGACGAGCCTGTTGCTGCACCGGCTGCTGCTGTTCTATCCCGACCGCATTGCCGCGCGCCGCGCTGCCGCGAAAAAGTTCGTTACCGCGCGGCTTGGCGATGCGGCGCTGATTATGGCCGCCGCAGTGCTGGTGCTGGCTTATGGCACTGCCGATATCGCGCAGATCCTGACCAGCGCGCGCGCCGGGAATGGTGGCGGCCTGGCGGTCGGCGGCGCGGGTTTGCTGGCGGTGGCGGCTTGTCTGAAATCGGCGCAATTCCCGATGCACGGCTGGTTGACCGAAGTGATGGAAACGCCAACCCCGGTATCCGCGCTGCTGCACGCGGGCGTTATCAATGCCGGCGGGTTTGTGCTGATCCGCTTTGCCGACGTGATGGTGCTGGCCCCGGGTGTGCTGGCGGTGCTGGTCATGATCGGCGGGTTTACCGCGCTGTTCGGCGGGCTGGTCATGCTGACCCAGCCGGCGGTCAAGACTTCGCTGGCGTGGTCAACCGTCGCGCAGATGGGTTTCATGATGCTGGAATGCGGGCTGGCGCTGTTCCCGCTCGCTTTGCTGCACATCGTCGCGCATTCGCTGTACAAAGCCCATTCGTTTCTTGCTGCGGGCGGCGCGGTGGAGCGGATCGCCGCCAACCGTCGGCCCGGGCCAGTGGCGATACCCACAGCCGGAGCGGTCGCGCGCGCCTTTGTGCTTGCGGTGGCGATTTATGGCGTCGTCGGGTTCGGGTTCGGGTTTCAGCACAAATCTCCGCAGGCCATTGCGCTGGGGGCGATTTTGATCTTCGGCGTTGCCTATATGCTGGCGCAAGGTCTGGCCGATGCCGCGCCGCGCGCGCTTACCCGGCGCACGATTAGCTATGCTGCTGCCACTTCGATCAGCTATTTCGCGCTTCAGGTCTTTGCCATCTGGCTGACATCGGACGTGCTGCCTGCCGCGCCAGTGCCCGGCCCGTTGCAATGGGGGCTGATCGTCCTTGCGGTCATCAGTTTCGGGCTGGTGGCGGTGGTCCAGGCGATGTTTCCGCTCTGGGCCTACCACCCCGCTGCGGCGGGGCTGCGCGTGCATCTGTCGAACGGATTTTACGCCAATGCGCTGTTTGATCGGCTGCTGCGCGGCTGGCGGCTGCGTGACGCATCGTGATTGACGGGGGAACCACCATGACGCATCCAGACATTGCCGCCGCCGCCGAGGCTGCCGCGCGCGCGATCCCGCCGGTATGGCCTTTGGCATCGAGCGTGGCGGTCAATCCGTTTCTGGGCCAGACCCATGATGATCTTGCCACTGCCGCCGCGCGACTGGCGCGGGTGGCGGGTGCGGCGGTGACGATGCCGCGAAGCTGGTATCAGGCGCTGATCGCCGATGGCGAGATCGGCGATCAGGATCTGCACGCCGCGCTGGCCGATGCGCCATCTGCAACGCGACCGGTCAGCCTGGCCGCCTTGAAGGCTGCGGCACAACGACCGACACCGGCCATTGCGGCGCTGCCGACGGTTGCAGACCTTGCAGGCGAGGCATCGGGGATCGACTGGCCGGGCTTTATTGCCGATCGGTTCGGGGCTTGGGCGGCAGGCTATTGCGATGAAGGGCAGGCGTTATGGGCGGCACCGCGCGGCAAAGATGCCTATGCCGCGTGGCGCGCGGTTGCAACGCATGATCTGACGCCCGAAATCATTGGCCTTTCCGGGTTTGCACCATTTGTTTCCGAAGCGCCGGAGGCGGCAGCAGACGCGCTGGCAAGCGCGGCGCACAACCTCGGCATGTCGGCTGCGGCGGCGCAATCGTATTTCCACCAGATGCTGATGACGTTGGGCGGCTGGGCGCACTATGCTCGCTATCGGCTGTGGCAGTCCGAACTTGGCGGTGGCAGCGATGCAACGCTGACCGACTTTCTGGCGATCCGGCTGCTGTGGGAAGCGGCGCTGTTTGATCGGTACCGGGACCAGATCGGCCCGCGCTGGGATGCGGTTGTCGCAAGCCATGCAATGCCTGTCACCCCCAGTGCAGACCATGCCATTGATGCCATCTTGCAAGCCGCCGCCGAACACGCGGCGCAGCGCAAGCTGGCTGCAACGCTCAGCCTGCCGGGCAGCGCGATGAACGCCCAGCGCCCCCCGCTGCAGGCCGCGTTTTGCATTGATGTACGGTCAGAAGTGTTCCGGCGCGCGCTCGAAACCGCAAACCCGGCCATCCAGACGCTGGGGTTCGCCGGGTTTTTCGGATTGGGCACCGCGCATCGCCGGTTCGCCTCTGATGTCAGTGAACACCGCTTGCCCGTGCTGCTGAACCCCGGCCTGACGAGTCGCGCGGGCGGCCCGGATAATGCCGCTGCAGACCAGGCCACCCGGCTGAAAGCGCGTGCAAAACGCGCATGGGGCCGGTTCAAGCTGGCGGCGGTATCCTCTTTTGCATTCGTCGAGGCGACCGGGCCGCTTTATGTTGCCAAGCTGGTAACCGATGCCTTGGCCCTGCGCCGCGCGCCAATGCCGCACGATCCTGCGCCGCACCTGGAACCGCCGCTCGATCCGGTGGCACGGATCGCGGCGGCAGAAGCGGTGCTGCGCGCAATGTCGTTGACAAGCACATTTGCCCGGCTGGTGATCGTGGCCGGGCACGGTGCCAGTGCCGTCAACAACCCCCATGCCAGCGCCTTGCACTGCGGAGCGTGCGGTGGGTATTCGGGCGAGGTGAATGCGCGGTTGCTGGCGGCGCTGCTGAACGATCCCGACGTGCGCAGCGCCCTTGTTCCTGCGGGCATTATCATCCCCCAAGACACGCTGTTCGTCGCCGCCTTGCACGACACGACGACTGATACGGTCACGCTTTATACCGAAGACTGCAATGACAGCACGCATCGCGATGATTTGGCGGATGCCGCAGGCTGGCTGGCGATAGCGGGCAAGCTTGCGCGGGCAGAGCGGGCCTTGCGCCTGCCGCGCGCGCCGAACGAGCGCAGCCTTGCCCAGCGCAGCCGCGATTGGGCCGAAGTGCGGCCGGAATGGGCGCTGGCCGGGTGTCAGGCGTTCATTGCCGCGCCCCGGCAGCGGACCGCCGGCAAAGACCTGGCAGGCCAGGCTTTCCTCCATGACTATGACTGGCGGGGCGACCGGGACTTTCGCGTGCTGGAACTGATCCTGACGGCACCCGTGGTCGTGGCAAGCTGGATCAGCCTGCAATATTACGGATCGACCGTCGCGCCCGCGATCTTTGGCGGCGGCAACAAACTGCTGCACAATGTCGTCGGCGGAATTGGCGTGGTCGAAGGCAATGGTGGCGCCTTGCGCGCCGGGCTGCCGTGGCAATCGGTCCATGATGGCGAACGGTTGATGCATCCGCCGCTGCGGCTGGCGGTGTGTATCGAAGCGCCGCGTGCGGCGATCACCGAGATACTCGCGCGCCACCCGGCGGTCCGTACACTCTGCAACAATCACTGGGTTAACCTGTTCGCGCTCGACGATGCGGGCCGCATGGCGTGGCGCTATCGCGGCGATCTGCAATGGGCACCGGCTTTCGCCGGATAATCGCGTGCATGCAGAAATATTGGAGCCCGATGCGATCCGGGCGGATCGCATCGGGCTCCAGAGATCGTGTTTACGTGTAATGCAAGATCAGAAGCGCTGCGACACTTTGACCCCGAACAGTTGTGGCTTGGTCGGATAGACGCGCGCATCGGCGCGGCATTCAGCCAGACCGCAGGCGGCAGATTTGGACAGAATGCCCCGGGTATCAAAGGCATTCTGGATGAATGCCTGGAGTTTGAAGGTGCTAACCGTTACGCCGACGGAGAAATCCAGCGTCGTAAAGCCATCGGTAAACCCGAATTGCTCAACCGTCGCACCCGTATAATCGACGGTCGGGTATACAAACTTATCCAGCAATGCAGCGCGCGTCCCGGATTGATGGACCGCGGTTGCCTGCACGAATGGTTTGCTGGTCAGATTTGACCATTCATAGCGCGCCGTCAAATTGCCCTTGAACTTGGGCGTAGTCGGCAAAGATGTGCCTGCGGGAGTGCAGCCCTGCGCGTTACAGAACGGGTCTGCAAGGTGTGCGTCGATATAGGCACCAGACCCGCTCAAGGTCAGCCCGCCCATGCGATAGGCCAGATCGGCTTCAATCCCGTAAACTGCCGCACCGCCTGGCGCGTTGAGCAGATAGTTCTGCCCGTTGGCACCGGGCAAAGTAAACTGGATCTTTGACCACTTTTCGTGGAATATTGCACCGTTGAACCGCAGTTTGTTGCCAAACCAACTGGTTTTCCAACCCAGTTCGTAATTAGTCAAAGTATCTGCTAGATACGATGGCGTTCCCAATCGCCGATCATTACCACCTGGGCGGAAACCGGTCGAATAGGTGGCATAAACCATGTGGGAACTGTCAATTTTGTACGACAGATTAACTTTGTGTGTTTCGCCTGTTTCTTTGTATTGTTTGGGGTTATAGCCCGTACCTCTGACATTGATACAAGGATAGAACGTGTCGCTGGTGGGCAGACAGGATGCGCTTCGCGTCTTTCCGGCGGGGCCGGAAAAGCCATAAAGCGTATTGTCGGCGTGGAATAGGCGAACCCCGGCGGTTACCGTGAAGTTGGGCGTGAAATCATACGATCCTTCGGCAAACGCTGCATAGTCGCGGTCGATCCGGTTCATCCGCTTGAAGAAAATTGCATCGGGAAAGCGGGGATCCGGTTGGATCGCCGGGTTGGGCAGCGCGACTCCGGCGGCACTGACCCCTGCCACCGAGAAATCGGTGGCGATCTTGTTGGTCTGGCGCTGCATGAACGCACCGACGGTGATGCGCGCAGGTTCGCTGGCGGGCGACGACAGACGGAGTTCGTTGGTGGTCTTTTTGAAATGGATGTTGGGATATTCAAACTGGTCGGGATCGAGATAGCCGCCTTTGCCATCAGGAAATTTCGTGTAGAAATAATAAACACCTTTGGCAGCATAGCCCCCGGCTACCGAATAATGGTCGTAGGCGACGCTGTAATAGGAATAATCCAGCGCCTGATGCTTGTGCCGATCAAGGTACGAAGAAACGTAAGTCAGATCCCAGTTGCCGACTTTACCCTGAATGGTCAACGCCGCTTGAGCCATTTCGTCACGGTTTACTGAATTCAAAAAGTCATGGACTTTCAAATCACCGGCTGCCGGATCGTACAACCATGATCCGTGCGAGATCTGTTTTTGATAGATCAATTCGGGCGTGATTGACCAGTCGCTGTCAAGGTCGATCTTGAGCGCGGCGCGGCCGCCATAAGTATCAACATCGTTCTGGTTTTTGCCCAAGTATTTGCTGTTGTTGACCGTGGTGAAGGTTTTGGGATCGGGATCGTCAAGTTGGAACGTCCGCTCTTTGTAGGTGTTGCTGATATAGCCACCTTCGTGCTGGTAATAGCCAACGATACGGATCGCTGCATTCGATGCCAGCGGCACGTTGATGAAAGCTTCGGCAGTGCCGCCGGCATTGCCTTTGCCATATTTGTTGAGTTGCAGATCATACCCCGCCTCAAACTTGGCGGCGTTGGGCTTGTTGGTTATCACGCGCAGGGTGCCGGCGAGCGAACTGGAACCGAACAGCGTGCCTTGCGGGCCGGACAACGCTTCGACCCGGGCGATGTCATACAAATGCAGATCGACCGAATTGCCCACGGTTGTGACCGGAATATCGTCGATATACGTGCCGACCGTGGGTTGCGAGCCGACATCGAGCCCATCACCGCCGCTGTTAATGCCACGGAAATAGACCTGGCTCTGCCCCGGACCGAACGAGTTGAAGGTCACGCTGGGCAGCAGTTTGACATAGTCGTCAAAGGTCTGAACCTGATGCTGTTCAAGCACGGCAGTGCCCAACGCCTGGATTGAGATCGGCACTTTTTGCAAAGATTCGCTGCGGCGCGTGGCAGTCACCACGATTTCGCCCGAGGGCGTTGCACTTGGCGCTACGGGCGCTTCGTCAGCAAAGGCGGGCACCGCTGCTGATGATAACATCGCAGCGAGTAGCGCGCGGTGTGCGGTGGAAGTTCGCTTGGTCGGCATGGTCTGCATGGAAATCCCCTGGTTGCAGCGTAAATCAAGAATATGGATAAGCATCGAGCACCGGCCCCAGCGCATCGCGCAACGGGCCAAGCCAGCGGTCAAAGCGTTGCCACTGGTCCACTCCGTCGCGGTTGATCGGGCGGCGCACTTGTTCGGAACTGGCAGTACGCACCGCGCGGGTGTTTTCAAAAAAGCGCAAGCACGCCGGATCGAACGCAACCCCGACATAATCGAGCAGACGGCGCACTTCGACCTCGGTATCATCGACCATGCGTTCATAGAACACACGGTGCACGCGCCCCGGCAGCACTTGGTCTATATGATCCATCAGCCGCACATAATCGGCATAATAACGGCCCATCGTCGCCAGATCATACGAAAAGCCCTGCCCGCGGGCGAAATGCTGCTTGAAATTGGAAAAGCAGCACCCGAGCGGATGACGCCGTGCGTCGATCACTTTGGCATTGGGCAGGATCGCATGGATCAGCCCTACGTGCTGCCAGTTGTTGGGCATCTTGTCGATGAACAACGGCCGGTCGGTCTTGCGCTGGATGCGGGATTCGTTCAGAAATTCCTCGCCCAGCCGCGCAAGATCATCGCGCGGGGGGATTGTGGCGGGATAGCGCCCGTGCAGCCGTTCTGCACCCAGCCGATTGGCGATCACCATGATCCCCGGCAGTTCCTGCGTTCCTTCGATCAGCGGATGGCTGGCGAGGATCTGTTCGATCAGCGTCGATCCGGCGCGCGGCATCCCGACGATGAAGATCGGATCGGGAGCAGCGCAGCCACCGCCCGCCAGCCCCGCAAACAGCGCCGGGGTAAGCGCTGCCTCTGATCGTTCGACCAGCGCGCTGACGACTGCGCCATCCCAGGCCAGTTCAGTGCTGCGCAACCGGTTGGCTTCGGCATAAGCGGTGAACGCGGCTTCGGTATCGCCGAGATCTTCCCATGCTTTGCCCAGCGCAAATTGCAGGTGATAGCGGTCTTCGACGCTGGCTTGCCCCGCCGGATCATCGTGCGCGGCTACCATTGCGGCAATATCCGCCTGGTCGAATGTTACCGTCTTGAGGTTGGCAAGGCTCCACCACGCTTCGCCAAACTCCGGCTCGAGCGCGATGCAGCGGCGATAGGCGGCCACGCTTTCGGCCTGCCGCCCCACCGTCTTGAGCGTGTGGCCGTAGCTTAGCCAGATCTTGGCGGCCGCAGGATGATGTTCGACCAGATATTCGTAATGCGCAATCGCCGCATCAAGATCGCCGATCCGACCGAGCGCGGCGGCGGCAAGGTTCCGATAGCTGCTGTTGCGCGGATGTTTGGCCAGCAATACGTCAAGCTGCGCCAGCGCATCGCCATTTTCACCAAACCGGTACAGCGCTGTCGCCAGATTGTAGCGCGCCGGATCGAATTGCGGCGCGAGTTCAAGCGCGCGTTCAAGCAGCGCAATCGCATCGCGATAGCGCCCGATCCGCCCCGCGACTTCGGCCAACATGCGAATCGCGGCTATGTCAGTGGGATGAACCTTCAAAAATTGCTTCAGCGCGCGTTCGGCAAACGGGATGTCGTTGCGGCACAAGGCCACCGCCGCCGCCTGCAACGCCGGATCGACCGCCTGACAGCGCAATTGCTGGGCATGGGCATAATCTGCCCCGCCGCTGTCGCCCAGCAGCACCAGCGCATCGGCCAGCGCACGCCATGCGTCATAGCTGTCGGGGCTGCGGCGCACCGCTTCGTGCAAGGCGTCGCGCGCTTCATCGAGTCGGTGCATCGCCATCAGCGCCAGCCCGCGCAGCAGATGCGCCTCACCACTGGTGGGCACCACCGCCAGAATTTCGCGCGCTTGTTCTTCGGCCAGGCCGGGCGCGCGGTCGAGCAAATAGCGCGCGCGTTCAATGGCCTGCGTGAACCCGCCGGTTGCCGGGTTACCCGCTGGCGGGTCGTGGCGGTATTCGGTTTCCCTCAATCGAGACCCCCCTAAGATCGCGTTGTCCACCCCGACAGTCGTTTCGTCCGCAGCCCTTACCGGCAGTTCGGACAATGGTTATCGCTTAAATATTTCAGTTGGTTGACAGGGGCTGCCCACTTGCCAAACCACCTTGATCGCACAATTCTACCGGCTCTTAGATCACAGCCAATATCCCCGTATAATACGTCGTAAAGCGTAGAGGGCAAGACGCCCGGCATTTCGTGCCAGTGGCGTGGCCAATTGGCCACTTGCCGAGGCGTACCGATATGTTAATCGTTCGATGAAATGACCGGTCGGCGCGCCGGTTTGCAAGGAGAGAGCGGGCATGGACCTGACATACAGTGCCAGCGAAGAGGCATTTCGCAGCGAAGTGCGCGCGTTTCTGGCCGCGCATCTGCCCCAGCGCCTGTCGGACAAAGTGCGCAAGGACCAGCACCTGACCCGCGCGGAACAGGAAGAATGGCACGCCATACTGCAAACGCGCGGCTGGCTGGCCAACCATTGGCCGGTCGATTGGGGCGGCACTGGCTGGACGGTGATGGAACGGTTCATCTTTGAAACCGAAACCGCGCTGGCCCATGCTCCGCGCATCCTGCCGTTCGGGGTGTCGATGATCGGCCCGGTGCTGCTGAAATATGGCTCCGAAGCGCAAAAGCGGCACTGGTTGCCGCGCATTCTGAATGGCACCGACTGGTGGTGCCAAGGCTATTCCGAACCCGGAGCGGGGTCTGACCTTGCCAGCCTGACCACCAGCGCGGTGCGCGAAGGCGATGTCTATATCGTCAACGGGCAAAAGACCTGGACCACACTGGCACAACACGCCACGATGATGTTCTGCCTCGTGCGCACCGCGACCGGCGGCAAACGGCAGGACGGGATCAGCTTTTTGCTGATCGACATGGCCAGCCCGGGGATCGAAGTGCGCCCGATCAAGCTGCTGTCGGGAGACTGCGAAGTCAACGCGGTGTTTCTGACCAATGTGCGCGTGCCGGTCGCCAATCTGGTGGGTGAGGAAAACCGCGGCTGGACGTACGCCAAGTACCTGCTGACGTATGAACGCACCAATATTGCCGGGGTCGGTGCGTCGATGGCGGCGCTGGACGAATTGCGGGCGATTGCGCGCTCGCGGCAGCGCCATGGCCGCCCGCTGGCCGAAGATCCGCAGTTTGCGGCGCGGCTGGCGCGCACGGAAATCGAACTGGAAAACATGCAGACCACCAATTTGCGCGTGCTGGTTGAAGCTGGCGCGGGCGCGGCACCGGTGGCGGAAAGCTCGATGCTGAAAATTCGCGGCACTGAAATTCGCCAGCAAATCGATGATCTGACACGCCGCGCCGCCGGGGTCCACGCGCGCCCGTGGCTGCCTGAAGCGTTTGAAGGCGGGTGGAATGGTGCGCCGGTCGGGCCGGATTGGGCCGGGCCGGTGGCAACGCGCTATTTCAACGATCGCAAGCTGTCGATCTTTGGCGGATCGAACGAAGTGCAGCGCGAGATCATCACCAAAGCCATTCTGGAGCTCTGACGCGCATGGATTTTTCGCTCGGACAGGACCGGCAGATGCTGGTCGATTCGCTGCGGCGGCTGCTGGCGGCCAAAGCCCCGTTTGCCGCGCGCAAAGATGGGGCGTTCGAAGGCAGCGGCTGGTCGCGCGCGCTGTGGCAGGACATGGCCGACCTTGGCGCAATCGGCGCATGGTTCGATGAAAGCCACGGCGGCTATGGCGGATCGCCGTTCGATATCGCTGTGGTGTTTGGCGAGATTGGCCGCGCTTTGCTGACCGGGCCATATCTGGCAGCGTTGCAGGCGGGGCACGTGCTGGCCGCAGCGGGGCAGACCGATGCGCTCGCCGCGCTGATCGCCGGAACGAGCGTGGTGACCTATGCCGAAGAAGAAGCCGACACGTGGTTCGACCCCGCCGCGATCACCACGCGCGCCACGCCTACGGGCGCGGGCTGGGTGCTTGATGGGGCCAAGACGGTCGTGGCCGCAGCGGGCAGCGCGGACCGGCTGGTGGTGGTGGCACAAGCACCGCAAGGTCTGACGACATTTCTGGTCGAAGCCGGCGCGCCGGGGCTGACCATTCGCGACTATTTGCTCGTCGATGGCGGATCGGCTGGCGATATCGGCTTTGCCGCCACTCCCGCCGTGCTAATCGGCACAGCGGGCGAGGCTGCGTCCGTGATCGAAGCCGCGCGCGCATTGGCGCTGGTGGCGCTGGCGTGGGAAGCAGTGGCGGTGATGGACGTGCTGCGCGATCACACGCTCGACTATCTGCGCACGCGCAAGCAGTTCGGGCAAGCCATCGGCAAGTTTCAGGCGTTGCAGCACCGCATGGCGACGTTGGCGCTGGAAATCGAACAGGCCCGCTCTGCCGCAATCAACGCGGCCGACCGCGCGTCTGGCCCGCGCACAACGCGCGAACGCGCGGTGAGCGCGGCCAAAGTGACGATTGGCAAAGCCGGGTCGCTGGTGGCGGAAGAGGCGATTCAGGTCCACGGCGGTATCGGCATGACATGGGATCTGGCGCTGTCGCACTATGCCAAGCGGCTGATGATGATCGGGCACGAATTGGGCGATGAAGATCACCACCTCGCGCGCTACATCGCGCTGGGGCAGGACATCATCCCCGCCTGACCGCCAAAGCCTGACGCCCGCTTTCACCGGTTTCCTTGCGAGGCGAACCCGGTTAAGGCCCGCGCGCATGACCACGCAGCATATTCCCCCGCCCACCGACCGACCGCGCCCCAAACCGTGGATTGCGGCGATTGACGCTTATGTGCCGGGCAAATCGACCGGCGATGATGGCAAGGCGCTCATCAAGCTGTCGGCGAATGAAAACCCGCTCGGCACCAGCGCGGCGGCGCGCGTGGCGCGGGCCGATGCGGGCGATCAGGCGCGCTACCCCGATCCCGACAGTGTTGCGCTGCGCACCGCGCTCGGGCGCTTGCACGGGATCGCGCCCGCGCGCATCGTGATGGGCACCGGGTCGGACGAATTGCTCCACTTGGCCGGGCAAGCTTTTGCCGGGCCGGGCGATCAGGTGGTCTATGTGCGCTATGGCTTTTCGGTCTATCCGATTGCCGCGCGGCGTTGCGGGGCCGAACCGGTGGTCGCGCCAGATGCCGATTATGGCACCGATGTCGACGCGCTGCTGGCGGCGGTTACCCCGGCAACGCGTGTGGTGTTCGTCGCCAACCCCAACAATCCCACCGGCAGCTATGCCGACCGCAACGCGCTGGCGCGGCTGCACGCCGGGTTGCGCCGCGATATCCTGCTGGTGATCGATCAGGCTTATGCCGAATATGTCCCCGCGTCGGACGATGATGGCGCGCTGGACTTGGCGGCTACCGCGTCCAATGTGCTGGTGACGCGCACGTTTTCCAAGATTTACGGGCTGGCGGGCGAACGCGTCGGCTGGGCGACGGGCGATGCCGCGCTCGTCGATATGCTCAACCGAATTCGCGGGCCGTTCAATCTGTCGCTGTCGGGGCAGGCGACCGCGCTGGCTGCCTTGGGCGATCAGCACTTCGTGGCGCAATCGCGCGACCACAATTCCCGCGAACGCGCGCGCTTCGTCGCCGCGATCACCGCGCTCGGCAACCACGGCTTGCGCGCTTTGCCCAGCCAGGCCAACTTCGTGCTGATCGAATTTTCCGGAACGCTTACCGCCGAAGCGGCCTATCGCGGGTTGATCGCGCAAGGCTTCATCACGCGCTGGCTGCCGGGCCAAGGGCTGCCGCACTGTTTGCGCGTGACGATTGGCACCGCCGAACAGATGGATACGATTGCCGCCACGCTATCGCGCTTGGCGCGCGCATGACGGCGGCACCGTTTCGCCATGTGGCGGTGATCGGGCTGGGCTTGCTGGGCAGTTCGGTCGCGCGTGCCGCGCGCGCCGGGGTGCCGGACATCGTGATTACCGGCTATGACGCCGATCCGGCGGTGCGGCAGCGCGCGCACGACATCGCGCTGGCCGACACTATCACCGACAGCGCCGCCGCTGCAGTGGCGGGGGCCGATCTGGTCGTGCTGTGCGTACCGGTCGGCGCGATGGGCGATGCCGCGCGCGCCATGGCGCCCAGCCTCGCCCCCGGCGTCATCATCAGCGATGTCGGGTCGAGCAAGGCCGGGGTCGCCGCCGCGCTCGCCGAAGCACTGCCCGGCCATCGCGTGATCCCCGCGCATCCGGTCGCGGGCACCGAACAGAGCGGGCCGGATGCGGGCTTTGCCGCCTTGTTCCGCAACCGCTGGTGCATCCTGACCCCGCCCTCCGATGTTGCGCCCGATGATCTGGCGCGGCTGGTCGCGCTGTGGGAAGCGTTTGGCGCGCGGGTCGAAACGATGGATGCCGAACATCACGATCTCGTGCTCGCGGTGACCAGCCATTTGCCGCACCTGATCGCCTATACCATCGTCGGCACCGCATCCGACCTCGAACGCGTGACGCAAAGCGAGGTCATCAAGTTTTCCGCCGGGGGATTCCGCGATTTTACCCGCATCGCCGCGTCCGATCCGACGATGTGGCGCGACGTGTTCCTGTCAAACCGCGATGCCGTGCTGGCGATGCTGGAACGCTTCAACCGCGATCTGTCCGCGCTTGAAACCGCGATCCGCGCGGGCGATGGACTTGCGCTGTTCGATCATTTCACCCGCACCCGCGCGATCCGGCGTTCGATCATCGCGATGGGGCAAGACGATGCGCGCCCCGATTTCGGGCGCAGCGATCACACCGGGGGGGATTGACCGGAATCGGGCGGGATCGCCCCGCTTTCGCCATCGGGGCGGATGCGCGTTTTGCGGCGCTGGCGCGGTGCGCTGTCGAACAGTGCGAGCGTCGTATCGGGATCATCGAGCCCATATTGCGCGCGCAAGTCTTGCTTGAACGCGTCGATATCGGCTTCGCATTCCAGATGCCGCACGGGAAAGCGGCGCACGATCAGATCACCCAGCGTGTCGATCAGCGTCAACGTGCGGCCAGAGGTCAATTCGACCAGCCGCGCCATATCCAGCCCGCCCGACAAGTTCCAGTTTTCGCGATCCCAACTGACCACCGGGCGCTGGCAATAGCGGCACGTGCTGGTCAGCGATCCATCCTCTTCGCGATGGCGTTCGCGCTCGGGACGGTGCACCCGGGTAAACCAGCACTGGGTCAGGGCTTCCATGCGCACATACCCGTTACCACCCGATCGCCTTTCACCACGCCCGCTCGGCGAAGCGCCGCTCACCCTGGTAGAACGGCACGATCGCACAATGGTTAAGCGCCTGGTGGGGATTGCGCCGGGGGTGCGCGCGGATCGCGCGGCCTCGATTCCTAAAGCGGAATGCGATTAGATTGAATCGCATTCCGCTTTAGAGTCTCTGTTTTCGCGTGATTTATTGCAAAAAATCGGTTCCCACTTTTTTGCATCACGCTTTAGTTTGTTTCGAGTCGGCAGGTGATTACCTGAGGTGAACTGCGTTTCCACCTGCCTTGAAAATGCTCTCGCCCAAACGGGGGAGGGGGCTTTGGCATGGATCAGCCGCTTGTCCCCACCACATAGCACGCCGCCGCCATCAGCAGCCCGGCAAAGCGATTGCTGCGAAACCGTGCCAAGGCATTGTCGCCATTGTCGGCCCGGAGTGTCAGCGCTTGCCAGCCACAGTGCAGCGCCACTGGCAGCAGCGCCAGCAGCGCCAGCGGATCGGGCCGCACCAGCCAGATCGCCCCCGCCCACCCGGCCAGCGCCAGCGCATAAAGGCCGGTCACCCCGGCGCGGACATGGCGACCAAACGATAGTGCTGACGAACCAATTCCGATCATCGCATCGTCTTCGCGATCCTGACAGGCGTAGATCGTGTCATAGCCCATGCACCATGCCCAGCACCCGAGGTATAATGGGGCGAGCGGAGCCAGATGGGCGAACCCGCTCACCTCGACCCAGCCGGTCGGCGCGCCCCATGTGAACACGAGCCCCAGCCACGCCTGCGGCCAGCCAGTCAGGCGCTTCATGAACGGATAAGCCGCGACCAGCGCCAGACTGGCCAGCGCGACGATCTGCGCCTGCCAGCGCAATTGTACGAGCACGATCAGCCCGATGCCTGCCAGCACCACGATCCACGCCCAACCCGCGCGGCGCGACACCGCGCCACAGGCAATCGGCCGCGCTGCGGTGCGTGCCACCCGCGCATCGAGATCGGCATCGACAAGATCATTATAGACGCACCCCGCGCCGCGCATCGCCACCGCGCCGAGCAGAAACCACCCGACCATGATCCAGCGATCACCACCCCCGGCAAGGAACAGCCCCCACGTGCACGGCCAGAACAGCAGCCACCAGCCAATCGGTCGGTCAAACCGCGCCAGCAGCGCAAAGTGCCGCCACGGCAGCGGCAGGCGTGCGACCAGCCCGCGATGCTGGCTGTCGGGCACGATGATGGCAGGATCGGACATCGCCACAATCCTGCGCCGGACCGCGCGCCGGGGCAAGCCCGATTGCCGAACCGCCGCTGCCCGCCTACCACACGGCGATGACCGATGCTTTGCCCGCCACCCCCGCCTGGCCCCCGCGATCCGCGCCGCGCCTGTTCGTGCCCGGCCCGCTGCATGACGACGCGCCCATCGTGATCGACGGCCCGCAGGCGCATTATTTGTTGCGCGTGATGCGGCTTGCCCCCGGCAGCACGGTCATTCTGTGTGATAACCTGACCGGCGAATGGGCGGCGACGGTGGACGAAACCGGCAAGCGCGATCTGCGCTTGCGCTGTGTTGCGCGGTTGCGCCCGCGCGAAGCCGTGCCCGATTTCTGGCTGTGCCCGGCGCTGCTAAAGAAAGACCGGTTCGATTGGGTGCTTGAAAAAGCCTGCGAACTCGGCGTCGCGCGCATTCGCCCGGTGCTGACGCGGCGCTGCGTGGCCGACCGGCTCAATCCTGATCGCGCGCGCGCCACGCTGATTGAGGCGGCAGAGCAATGCGCGCGCACCGCACTGCCGGTCTGCGATGCGCCGCTGGGGCTGGCGGCCTTGCTCGGCGATTGGCCGCCGCAGCGCGTGCTGTGGTTTGCCGATGAAACCGGCGGCGATCCGGCGGCGGCGCAGTTCGCCGCGCAACCTGGCCCGGCGGGGCTGCTGATCGGCCCCGAAGGCGGGTTTGACAGCGAGGAACGCGCGGCAATCCGCGCGCATCCGGCGGCCCGCGCGATCAGCCTTGGCCCGCGTATCTTGCGCGGTGAAACCGCCGCGCTTGCCGCCACCGCGCTGTGGATGGGGCTGGTGGGTGACTGGAGCGTAATTCCACTGGCGCAAAGCCGGTTCGATCTTTAACGCCTTGGCACATGAGCACACGGCAGGACAGCGCAGACAACGAACCCCGGATCGAGCGCCGCGCGGATCTGATTGCCCCGATGCAAAAGGGCGAAAAACCGGCCGTGCGCTGGCGTATCGGCACCGAGCACGAAAAGTTCGTCTATCGCAAGGCCGACCACCGCGCGCCAAGCTATGACGAGCCGGGCGGTATCCGCGATCTGTTGATGGGGTTGACCGAATTCGGCTGGGAACCAGTGGTCGAAGGCGGGCACGTGATCGCGCTGAGCGGGACCGATGGCGCAATCAGCCTCGAACCCGCCGGGCAGTTGGAACTGTCGGGCGCGCCGCTGGAAAACTTGCACCAGACTTGCGCGGAAACCGGGCGGCATCTGGCGCAAGTCAAGGCGGTGGGTGATCGGCTGGGGCTTGGCTATCTTGGGCTGGGGCTGTGGCCGGACAAGACGCGCGCCGACCTGCCGGTCATGCCCAAAGGCCGTTATGCGATCATGCTGCGCCATATGCCGCGCGTCGGCACGATGGGGCTCGACATGATGCTGCGCACGTGCACCGTGCAGGTCAACCTCGACTATGCGAGCGAGGCCGACATGGTGCGCAAATTCCGCGTCAGCCTGGCGTTGCAGCCGCTCGCAACCGCGCTGTTCGCCAATTCGCCGTTCCTTGAAGGGCGGCCCAACGGCTATCAATCGTATCGCAGCCATATCTGGTCCGATACCGATCCGCAGCGCACCGGGATGCTGCCATTCGTGTTCGAGCCGGGGTTCGGCTATGAACGCTATGTCGATTACATGCTCGATGTGCCGATGTATTTCGTGTTCCGCGATGGGCGCTATATCGATGCCGCCGGGCAATCGTTTCGTGATTTTCTCGCTGGCCGCTTGCCCGCACTGCCGGGTGAAAAGCCGCGCCCGTCCGATTGGACCGACCATTTGTCCACCGCGTTTCCCGAAGTGCGGCTGAAATCGTTTCTCGAAATGCGCGGTGCCGATGGCGGAACGCAAGGCCAGATTTGCGCGCTGCCGGCGTTCTGGGTCGGGCTGCTGTACGATCAGGGCGCGTTGGATGCGGCGTGGGATCTGGTGCGCGATTGGGACATGCCCGGGCGCGAAGCCTTGCGCGCGGCAGTGCCCCGGCTGGGGCTCGATGCGCCGCTGCCGGGGGGTGGCACGTTGCGCGAAATCGCGCCGCAGGTGCTCGCGCTGTCGCGGCAGGGCTTGGCTGCGCGCGCGCGGCTGAACGATGCGGGTGATAACGAGACGGGCTATCTCCAGCCGCTCGAAGCCGCGCTGGCACGCGGCCATACCCCGGCGCAAGCGCTGCTCGATCGCTATCACGGCGCGTGGGGCGGCGATCTTGCGCGGATCTATGCCGAGGCCAGTTTTTAACGACAAGCACGGGGAATCCGCATGATCGTGGTGATGGGAACGTTTCGGATGCCGCCGGAAAACATTGCGCTGGCATTGCCGATGGCCGAACGCGTGGTCACCGCCACCCGCGCCGAAGACGGCTGCATCGCTTATAGCTATGCGCTCGATCTGTTCGACCCCGGCCTGATCCACGTCTGCGAAAAATGGCGCGACCGCGATGCACTGGCGGCGCATTTCAAGACCGCGCATATGCAGCAATGGATCGCCGAACGCGCGCCGCTCAACCTGTCGGAGCGCAATATCCGCATTTATGAAACCGATGGCGGCGTCGCGGTCTGACCGCGCGCGTGACATCAGGCTTTAGCGATAGGCGGTAATGCTTCCGCTGTTATCCAGCACATAAAGCGTGTTGTTCGCCACAATCGGCGCGAGCGTAAATCCGGCGTCGTGGTGGAACATCCGCGTCAGCTTGCCCGCATCGACGGATACTGTCGCGACAACGCCTTCAGAATTGGTCACCCACAGCCGGTTGCCCGCCAGCACGGGGCCAGACCACAAGATATCGCCCTTTTTCTTGGTCTTGGTCTCGACGCGATAGCGCGGCAGTTGCGACAGCCAGCGCACTTTGCCGGTGTTCTTGGTAATGCACAGCAGCTTGCCTTCATCGGTCAGCGTAAAGATCCACGCGCCCGCCACCGCCGGGGTGGAAATTCCGGCAAGGTTCAATTCCCACACGCGTTGCCCGGTAACGAGTTCATAGGCCGCCATCCGGCCGCCCTGGCCCAGCGCATAGACCCGGCCATTGTCGATGATCGGATCGGCATCGATATCGGTCAGCGTTGATACCGATGTCGCGATTGACGTGCGCGCCAGCGCATCGGCCCACAATTGCCGCCCGTTTTCATAGCGATAGGCAACGAGTTCGCCCGATGAATAGCCCGCCACGATGGTACCCTGGCTCACTGCCGGAACCGCCATGCCAAACACCCCGGTCTGCGCGAGCGAGCCCGATTCGTTCCATTGCGTTGCGCCATCGCTGGCGTTGAGCGCGGCAATCTGGTTGTCCTGCGTGACCACGAACACCAAGCCATAGCCGACTGTGGGCGATCCGCGCAGCGGCCCCAGCGGCTTTACCCGCCACGTGATCGTGCCTTTGGCGGCATCGAGCGCGGCAACTTCGCCCAGCCCGGTGGTGACATAGACCACGCCATCATCATACGCTGCGCCGCCGCCGAACACCGCGCGCGGATCAGCCGGCAGGTCAAAGCTGTGGCTCCACGCCTCGCGCCCGGTATCAGCATCGAACGCGTGCAGCACGCCCAGCGTATCAATTACAAACAGTCGGCCCCCGCCAACCACCGGTGCCGCCGCCAGCCGCCGCAACGGGGATGACCCGGCAATCCGCGCCGTCCACAGCTTGCGCGGATGGTCGCCCAGCGCGGGATGGCCATAGGATTTCGACGGCGCGCCGCCGCCCTGGCTCCAGTCCGTGTTGACCTCGCTCGGCGGCAGCACCACCGGCACGCTGGCCAGACTGGCATCGACTTTGGTGCCGATTTCGATCCGCGACAGGATCGGCACACGGCTGCCCACCGTAGGGGTCGCTTTGACTTTAGGGCGATGGCTCCCGCAGCCTGATACCATGGCTGCGGCCACCATCAGCGCGATCACGGCACGCAAGGGTCGCGACTGGATCGGTGCGCATGCGGAAATTCGGCTGTATGGCATCATGGTATCCTGTCCCACCGGCAGGCGGTTTATTGCGCGGGGGCGAATGCGACTGGCGCATCGCCCACTTCGACCCCGGCTTGCTCGGCCAGTTGCCGCGCGCGGCGACGCAGCGAATCGGGCACGCCGGTATCTTTGGCCATGGCGGCAAACACCGCCCCGGCTTCGGCTTTATGACCCAATTTGATGTGCGCAATGGCCGTCATTTCACCGGCGCTGCCGAACCATGCATTGCCCGGCACCGCAAGCGATTTCAGTTGTGCGATCACCGCTTGCGGCGCGAGGGTGTCAAACTGCACCGCCACCGCGCGCACGGTTGCCAAATCGCGCCAGACTTGCGGCACCTGCGCATCGGCGGCCAGCGCGCGGTAGATTTTGATCGCATCATCGGGGTGTTTGCGATCAAGCGCCACCCCCGCCGCGACCAACCGCGCCGCCGCACCATAACCGGTGCTGGCGTCATGGCTGGCGCTGATCTGGTCAAGCGCGGTTTTGGCGGGATCGAGCCGCCCCGCTTCGGCATTGTCAAGCGCAAGGGTCAAAGCTTCGCCCGTAGCGCCGGCGGCGGCGTTGACATGGTTGGTCCACACCATCCAGCCCGCCAGCCCGGCCAGCAGCTGCACGATGGCAACGCCTGCGGGCATTCCATAGCGCCGCAACAGCCGCGCCGCATCGTCTTCGCGCAAGGCATCATCGACTTCGCGCAAGAACACATTTTCCTGTGCGGCACGGCGTTCGGCAAGGGCCGTCGGGCGGTTTTTGGAAAACAGGGCCAAAGGGGTGATGCTTTCGGATCGGATCATCGCACAGCGCGACAAGTTTCGCGGCGGTTTAGCGGAGCGGCGCGGCTTTTCAACCGTCTTCGCGGTTTCAGTGGGATGCGGGCGGGAATTCGTCCAACCCCAGCGCGCTTGCATAGCATTGCGCATATCCTGCAACGTCAGTGTCGCCGATCAGTTGGACTCGCGCACGCGGTTGTGCCCAGTGGTCGAGCGCGAGCCGTTCGGCTTGCGGCGAGGCCACGATCACCGCGCTCGCCCGCGCCAGCGCCAGTCGGGGACCCCATACCCGCCGCCACCACGGCGCAGCGGCGGGTGCGCTATCGGCGATATGGTGGATCAGCGGGGCCAGCCGGTGCATCGGGCCGAACAGCGCATGAGCCAGCGCGGCATCGAGCGCCGCGTGGTCATACGTCAAAATCAGGTCAAACCCGCGCATCGCCCGCGCCAGCACTTGCCAGTGCCGCACCCCCATCGGGCCGGACAGCGGCGGAAAGCCGAACGGATTATGCACTTTTACCCCCCGCGCGATCAGGCTGCGCGCCGCCAGCGCGGCGGGCGCGGCGCTGATGATCGCATGGGTGGCGGCGGGGCCACAGTGGTTCATCACCGCCACCGCGCGCCGTTGCACCGGCCCTGCATCAAAGTCGCCAAACAGATGCAGCAGGTGCGGTTTGCGCGCCGCGCCGGTCATGGCACCCGATCGAGCAGCCGGGCAATCGCGGCGCGCGCCGCCGGTTCATCGAGCGTGGGGGCGTGGCCGACCCCGGGTATGGTGATGAGGTCCAGCGCGGGATGGCGTGCCTGCATTCGCGCGGTGGTGGTCTCGGTCAGAATGTCCGACGTGCCGCCGCGCACCACGGTCAGCGGCACCGCTGCCAGCGCGTCGAACAGCGGCCACAGGTCGGGCGCGGGGCTGGCCCCTTCATCGGTCGCGAGCGGGATCGCAATGGCCGGATCATAATCGAACACGATTGCGCCGCTGTCTGCGGCGCGCATGATCCGCCGCGCCAGCCGCTCCCAATCGGCAGCGGCATAGTCGGGATAGATATCGCCTTGCGCTGCTGCCAGCGCCGCGCCCGCCGCCGACCAATCGGCAAAATGCGCAGGCGTGCCGACATAGCCGCGAATCCGCGCGAGGCCCCCCGGCGCGATTTCCGGGCCGATATCGTTGAGCACGGCGCCGGTCAGTCGTGCCGGGTTCGCCCCCGCCAGCAGCATCGTCAACAACCCGCCGAGCGAAGTGCCAATCGCGACAAACCGGGCAATCGCCAGATCCGCCAGCAAGGCTTCGACATCAGCCAGATAGTGCAGCGGCGTATATGTCGCTGGATCGCTGGCCCATGCGCTGCGCCCGCGCCCGCGCATGTCGGGGCAGATCACCCGCCGCCCTGGTGCGATCACCGCCGCCAGATCGGCAAAATCGCGCCCGTTGCGGGTTAGCCCGGGCAGGCACAACACTGGTGCGCGCGCCGGATCGCCGGAATAGATACGCGCCGACAGCATGAGGCCGTCGCGGGCGCGCCACGTGTGATATTCGGGATAAGCCATGGCTTGCGGGTTGCTGCCAAAGCGCGCGATTTGCAAGCATGAAGGCGCGAAAGCTTGCACCGGCAGCCAAGTCCCCGCACAAGGCGGGGGATGATTGACCGCGCAACCCCGGCTCTGGCACAGACTTATCGCCCCGATCCGCGCATTGCCGCGCTGGCGGACTGGCTGGGTGACCGCGTGGCGGCAGCGCCTTTCCCCGAGACCCGGCTGCGGCTGCGCAATGATCGCGCGGCGGCCACTGTGGGGCTCGATTCGCTAACAGATGCGGAATGGATCGCGCATTTTGGCCGCTTTGCGCCTTTGCCCGACAATTTGCCGCAGCCTTTGGCGCTGCGGTACCATGGCCATCAGTTTCAGGTCTATAACCCCGATCTGGGCGATGGCCGGGGCTTTCTGTTCGCACAGTTGCGCGATTCGGACGGGCGTTTGCTCGATCTGGGCACCAAAGGATCGGGCCAGACGCCGTGGAGCCGCCAGGGCGATGGCCGCCTGACGCTCAAAGGCGCGGTGCGCGAAGTGCTCGCGACCGAAATGCTCGAAGCGCTGGGCGTGCATACCAGCCGCAGCTTCAGCATTATCGAAACGGGTGAGGCATTGTGGCGCGGTGATGAACCATCGCCCACGCGCTCTGCCGTGCTGGTGCGGTTGAGCCACGGCCATATCCGCATCGGCACGTTCCAGCGTCTGCTGGCAATCGACGCGCCCGATCCAATGCACGCGCTGATCGACTATTGCCTGACGACTTTTCCCGGCCCGGCGGGGCCGGACGGGGTCAGCCCGGCGGCGCGCTTGTTAAATCAGGTGGTTACCCGGCTGGCTGATCTGGCGGCGCAATGGACAGTGGCGGGGTTTGTCCACGGCGTGCTCAACACCGACAACATGAATGTGACGGGCGAAAGTTTCGACTATGGCCCGTGGCGCTGGCTGCCGCGCTGGGATTCGGCGTTCACCGCCGCCTATTTCGATCATCAGCGGCTCTACGCCTTTGGCCGCCAGCCGCAGGCGCTGCACTGGAATTGCGGGCAACTCGCAGTCGCGCTGCGGCTGGTCGAAGCCGCGCCGCCGCTGATCGCCGCGCTCGACCGCTTTGCCGGGTGCTATCGTGCGGCGCTGGCGCGCCGCTGGTGCTGGCGATTGGGGGTTCACCCGCGCGGGACCGAGCCTGACAGCGCGCTCGTCAGCGCGAGCGAGGCAGCGATGATCGCCACCGGGCAAAGCCCCGATGCGTTCTTTTTTGCCCATCGCGGGGGGCGCGGAGCCAGCGGCGCATGGGCCGAAGCGCTGGCGGGATACCAGCCCGAGGCGGATACCCACGCCTATTGGGCCGAAGCCGCGCCGCAAACGATGCTGATCGACGATGTTGAGGCGATCTGGGCCGCGATTGCCGAACACGACGACTGGGCACCGTTGCACGCCAGGATCACCGCGATCCGCGCTATGGGTGCGGCGCATGGCCCCTCGCCAGCACCGCTGGGGCATAGCGCGCCAGATTGGCATTGATCCTGAAAATCTGCCACAGACCAGACCAAGATCAAGGGGCCATACCAGCTTGTCAGCGCGAGAGATCATTTCGAGCGAACCCGCCACCGGGGCGGAATTGTGGCGTGGCGCGACCGGCGATGTCGATGCGGCGGTGGCGCGTGCGCGCCGCGCCTGGCCGGGCTGGGCCGCGCTGGCGCATTCCAACCGCATTGAACTGGTGCGCCGCTTTGCCAACGAAGTGCGCCGCGACGCGGATCGGCTGGCGCTGCTGATCGCGCATGAAACCGGGCGTCCGCTGTGGGATGCGCGCGAAGAAGTCGATGAGGTGATCGCGCGCGTCGAAGTGGCGGTGCGCGCTTATGGTGAACGCACCGCACAACGGCGGCTCGACAGCGCCTTGCAGGGCCGCGCTGCGCTGCGCCACAAGCCGCACGGGGTGATGGCGGTGATTACCCCCGCCAGCAGCCCGGCAGCGGCGGCGGCGGGGCACATCGTGCCCGCGCTGATCGCGGGCAATACGGTGGTGTTCAAACCTTCGCCAAAGGCCCCGGCCTGCGGCGAAGCGCTGGTGCAGTGCCTGCACCGCGCCGGGATCCTTGCGACAGTGGTGCAGATGGTGGCGGGCGGGGCCGATATTGGCCACGATCTGGCCGCCCACGATGGTGTCGATGGGGTGCTGTTTACCGGCTCTGCCGAAGTTGGCGTGGCGATCAATGTGCGGCTGGCCGCCAATCCGGGCAAGCTGGTCGCGCTCGAATTGGGCGGCAACAACCCGATCGTGGTGTGGGACACGCCCAAGATTGCCGATGCGGCGGCGCTCGTGGTGCAATCCGCGTTCATCGCCAGCGGGCAACGCTGCACCGCCGCGCGCCGCCTCATCGTGCGGCAGTCGCTGGCCGGAGAGCTGATCGAACAAATCGTGCGCTTGACCGACCGGCTGATCGTGGGCGCGCCCGAAGATGATCCCGCGCCGTTCATGGGTCCGGTGTGCGACAACCGCGCTGCCGATGGCCTGACCGAAAGTTTTGTCTATCTGCTGTCGCACGGTGGCCGCGCGATCCGCCATCTGGTGCGGCTGGATGAAGCGCGGCCCTATCTGTCGCCCGGCATTATCGATGTGACAGATGTGGCCGACCGCCCCGATATCGAAATGTTCGGCCCTTTGCTGCAAGTCGTGCTGGTCGATGATTTCGACGCCGCGATTGCCGCAGCCAATGCCACCCGCTTTGGCCTGTGCGCCGCACTGATTGGCGGCAGCCCGGCGGAATACGACCGGTTCTGGGCGCAAACCCGCGCCGGCGTGATTAACTGGAACCGCACCACCCATGCCCATTCCACCGCCGCACCGCTCGGTGGCATCGGCCTGTCCGGCAACCACCGTCCCACCTCGTTCTACGCTGCCGACTCCTGCGCTTATCCGGTTGCCTCAGCCGAACTCGACCAGCCCCGCGCGGGCATCGGCGTCGGCTTGCGCGATACGTGACGGTCGGCGGGTGCCATCCGTGCGGGTTGCGATTATCGCGATGGCGCGAGGTTCTTTCAAGGATTTGCGCACTGGCGGTTGTCAGCCCTGATGATGGCGGTTAGTCTTCTCGCACTGGTGCAAGTGTTGCAGAGTGCGCTGGTTTGTGGGGTGTCTATGCGAAAGTCTTCGGGTCTGGCGGCAGTAAGCCTGCTGCTTGTCACAGCGCCAGCGGTGTGGGCTGACACGCTTGTGCAGAGCCCCGAAGTCTATTTCCCCAATTCGGCCCCGCGTCGCGATATCACGGTTCGTCAGGGTGACGTGCTGGCGAAATTTCCACTGCTCTGGGCCAGCGCGGCGCGGATCGACAGGTCGGTTGATCTTGCCCTTGACGGAAAGACCCAAAGTCTTGCCGCAGGGACACTTCTGCCCGAAAACAGGGCGGCAGTGTCAGACGGGCCGAGGACCGGCTTTTGCACGCCCTTGCGCCATGGCGAGCGCAGCCTTGAGCATGGGATTGGTGCGATGCTGCTGGGGGGAGGGTCGTTGTGGAGAGACATGGCCAAACGCCAGACAAGTGGCCAGTTCTGCCTGTTTGACAGCGATGGCGACGGCAAGTTTGATGAAGCGCGCTATTTCAGCTCTGCGCTTCCACGCGGCGGCGCCTTGCAAAAAATTGTCCCGATCCCCTTTGTCAGGCAGGTAAATGTTCCTGTATCGTCATCAGGGCAAGATGAAGTGCGTTTGGTGGTCTGGGGGGTCAGTCGCCATGCGCTTACGATCAGATATGATCTGGTTCAGGCCGGTCAAGAGCGACGCTTCAGCACCATTCATGTGGGCAAGTTCGAACTGGAACAAGTGGAAAACCCAGGTTTTGCGCTGCAAAGGAGCAATACGACCGCCGGCAAGAAGATTGATTTGGAAAGCGGCTTGCCATTAATGGCAGAAATACTGGGATCAGACTTGCAAATTCAGAGTGTTGCGCCAGACGGAAAGAGCGCTGTCGTGCGTTTTCCTGAAGGTGTTGAATTGGATAGAGTCATTAAAATTCCAGAAGAAACCGAAATAAATTTCTGTTATGGTTATTCGTGTTAATTTATTTTTCTGATTGCTGGTGACGTGTTATGCTGAATGTTATTAGAGCGTGATGTGAAAAACCGGTTCCCACTTTTTCGCATCACGCTCTATAACGGAATGCGATAAGATTGAATCGCATTCCGTTATAGAGTCTTTGTTTTCGCGTGATTTATTGCAAAAAACCGGTTCCCACTTTTTCGCATCACGCTCTATTATTCCAACGGCGAAAAAAAGGTGCCAAAGCCCGTCTTGCTCGCCTGCCGGGGCTGGGAAGTCAGTGACGGTCGGTACCAAGTTGCATAGCAGGCGCGTCCAAAAATGGGCGCTGGCCGCACCAGCCACGCCAGCGTCATGCCCGGCGAACCGCGCGCACAGGTTTCCAGATGATCGGTTCGATGCGCGGCAGGATCACCGTCCAGCCGATCAGGCCCAGAACATTGATCAGACCTGCCACCAGAAAGGCGGTGAAATACGACCCGCCGCTGGCATCGATCAGCACGCCGGCATAGAACATGCCAATGATGCCGGGCAGATTGCCCATCATGTTCTGCACCCCCACCCAGCGCGCCACTGCGCCCGGCCCGGCGATCAACTGCGGGATCATGAAGTATTGCGGCGATGACAGGCCCAGCGCCACTTCGTATGCGAACAGGCACGCCAGACAGCCGGTGATCGGCAGCACCGGCATTCCCAGCATCGCCACCAGCCCGACGACTTGTGCCAGTGCCAGCGGCACTTTGCACACCAGCGTGGTCGAATGGCCCAACGCCATCAGCTTGCCGATGGCCCAACCGGCGAACAGCGCCGCCAAGGCATTGAGCAGATAAGCGGCCGAGGCCACTTCGGCCATCTGCACTTTGTCAAAACCGCGCGCCTTTTCCAGATACATCGGCAAATAGCCGAGCACGAAATACCAGTTCCAGTTGCCGGCAAAATGGCCGAGCGCGGCGCCCCACAGCGCGCGCTGGCGCACGATTTGCCCGAACGGCACAATGGCGTCGGTGCTGCCCGCTTCGCCCGCGCGCGGCTCGGGGCGCAGCCGTACGCGGCTCCACGGCAATAGCCACAGCAGCGACACCAAGCCGAATGCCACGAACACCGGACGCCACCCCCAGTGCGCCATCAACACCCCGCCCAGCAAAGTGCCCACCGCCGGCCCCACCATATAGCCGAAACTGATAATCCCATTGGCCAGCCCCACGCGATCACGCGGCACATTGACCGCGATCAGCTTTGACGCGGTGGTAAACGCCACGCATTCCCCAAGGCCGAGCAGAAAGCGCAATGCGATCAATTCGGCATATGTCGTGGCAAAGCCGGTCAGCAGCGTGGACAGCGACCATATCAGCGCCCCCAGCCCGAGCACCTGCTTTGCCCCCCAGCGGTCGGCCAGCATCCCCATCGGCACTTGCAACAGGGTATAGCTGAAATAGAACGCTGCCAGCAGCGTGCCATAAGCGGTGGCCGACAGATTGAGATCGGCGCTGATCTGCTTGGCGCCGGTCGCCAGATTGCCGCGATCGATATAATTGATAAACAGCGATGCCGCGATCAGACCGACGATCACGAATGGCCGGGTATAAGCGGCGCGTGCAGCGCTATCTCGGGGCATCGGGGACCTTTCCGGGCAGGACAACAATCGTTGCGAAGCAGGCCGCCACTTTGAGACAATGCCGACGGTGGCTTCTGCCAAATGGTTCGACGCCGGGTTTCAGGTCAGCACCCGCCAGGCCAGCGTTTCGCCCGCATGAAAGGGCACGATTGCGGTACCGTTGCAAGTGATCGTCGCGGGTACGGTTACCGGTTCGCGCACCAGCGTGATCGTATCGGGATTGACCGGCAGGCGATAAAACGCCGGGCCATTGCGCGCGGCAAAGCCTTCGAATCTGTCGAGCGCGCCTTCGTCGTCAAACACCGTGGCATAGCTTTCGAGCGCATAAGGCGCGTTGAAAATCCCCGCGCAACCGCAGGCCGCTTCTTTCAAGTGGCGGTCATGCGGGGCCGAATCAGTGCCGAGGAACACCCGCGCAAATCCCGACGTTGCCAGTTGGCGCAAGGCCTGCCGGTGGTGTTCGCGCTTGGCGACGGGCAGGCAATAGGCGTGGGGGCGGATTCCGCCCGCGAACATCGCATTGCGGTTGAGGTGCAAGTGCTGCGGCGTGATCGTCGCGGCGACATTCGGCCCGGCAGAACGCACGAAGGCGGCGGCCTGTGCCGTGGTGATGTGTTCGAACACCACGCGCAGATCGGGCAGGCGCGCGATCAGCGGGGCCAGGGTGCGGTCGATGAATACCGCCTCGCGGTCGAACACATCGACGTGCGCGTCGGTCACTTCGCCATGGATCAGCAAAGGCATGCCGATTTCGGCCATGCGTTCGAGCACCGGCCAGATTCGCGCGATGTCGGTCACGCCGTGGGCCGACCCGGTGGTGGCGTGCGCGGGATAGAGCTTGGCCGCGATGAAATCGCCCGCCGCATGGCCGCGCGCCACCATTTCGGGGTCGGTCGCATCAGTCAGATAGAGCGTCATCAACGGGGTGAACGCGCATTCGGGTGCGGTTTGCGCCAGCGCCGCCATGATCCGCTGGCGATAGGCGAGGACCCCGGCGCTGTCGGCCATCGGCGGATTGAGGTTGGGCATGATGATCGCCCGCGCGAACTGGCGCGCGGTATGGGGCAGCACCCCCGCCAGCAACGCGCCATCGCGCACGTGCACATGCCAGTCATCGGGGCGGGGGATGGTCAGCTTTGTCGTCATGGTCTTCCCCATAAGCATGTGCGCGCCTATCTGTCACGCATGACCAAACCATTTCCCGCCCCCCGCCTGACCACCCGCGCGCTCGTGCGGCTGTCGCCGCTTGATCCCGGCGAAGATGTTGCCGGTTTTGTCCAAGGGCTGATTACCCACGATGTAACCGGGGCCTTGCCGGTCTGGGCCGGGCTGTTGTCGCCGCAGGGCAAAGCGTTGTTCGATTTTATGGTCTGGCGCGATGGACCCGCGCTGCTGCTGGATGTTGAGGCCAGCGCCGCCGATGCGCTGGTGCGGCGGCTGACGCTGTACCGCTTGCGCCGCCGCATCGCCATCGCGCGCGATGACGCGTGGGGCGTGTTCTGGCAAACGGCGGGCAATGACCTGCCTGTCGGGGCCAGCCCCGATCCGCGCCTGCCCGCGCTCGGCTGGCGCTGGATTGCGCCGCTAACCGCTGACGAAACCCCGGTCGATGCGGCGTGGCTGGCGCACCGACTGGCGCACGGCGTGGCCGAAGGGCAGGCGGAGCTTGGCCATGACACGACTTTGTGGCTTGAAACCAATGCCGCCGATCTCAACGGGGTCAGCTTTACCAAAGGCTGTTATGTCGGACAGGAAAACACCGCGCGGATGAACTGGCGGCAAAAAGTCAACCGGCGGCTGGTGGTGGTGCCGATTGACCGGTCGCGGCCAGAACGGCAACGTGCCGCTTATCCCGCGCTTGGCCTTGCGGTCGATCACTTGCGCATCGAAGATATTGTCCATGCCCCCGACTGGATGGGGATCGACCGGGGGGAATGATCCGCCGAGTGCTATCGCGGCAGCAGCGCTTCGCGCGCGCTGCTGTCACCATCGCGCTGCAAGGCTTCGCACAAGATCCGCGCTGCATGATCGCGCGCCGCCGCGCGCGGCAGTTCGAGCGCGCGGCTGAGCGGTGCACCCAGCAGCGCATCGCCGAGCGCCATCAGCGTCAGCGCCAGCGTCGATTCGCGGCAATGGGCCCCGCCGAATTCATCGAGTTCGAGCACCAGATCGTGGATCGTTTCGACGATCGGGTCGAGCGCGGTGGTGTTGCCTGTGACCAGCATCCACGACGCCAGCGCGCCCGCGCCCTCGTGCGCAAACGCATCGAACGTCAGATCGACGACATCGCGCGGTGATCCGACGCCCGACCGGCTGGCGATGACGGCATCGCGAATCCGCGCGCAAATCATCGCTGTCAGATAGCGCGCCAGATCGGCCTGCAATTCGGCTGCGGAACCAAAGTGGTGCAACAGATTGGCATGGGTGCGCCCGATCTGGCCGGCCACCGCCTTCAGCGTCACCGCCTGCGGCCCCGCCGCAATCAGCAATCCCCGCGCCGCCTCAAGCGCTGTTACCCGGAATTCTTGCGGACCAAGCCGTCGGCGCGGTTCCTTCACGGGTGCCAACCCGCGACCCGCGCCCGATTAGCGCGTGACGCAAAAATGGGGGTACCGGTTTTTCGCATCGCGCTTTACCCGCGATAGAGCGCATCGATCCGTGCGCCATAACGTTCGCGGATCTTGTGGCGGCGGATTTTGAGCGAGGGGGTCAGTTCTTCGTTGGTGATCGCGAAGGGTTCGTCGGCAAAGGCGAATTGACGGACTTTTTCGATCACCGACAGATCGGCATTAACCCGGTCAATCGCGGCGCGGACCGCGCTGCGGAATGCGGGCAAGTCTTGCAACGCGGCGATATCGAACGATTCGCCCGCCGCGCGCGCCCAGTCGAGCGCCCATTCGGCGTCGGGAACGATCAGCCCGACGACATAAGGGCGCTTGTCCCCGCTGACCATCGCCTGGGCAATTTCGGGTTGCAAGGTCAGCATCCCTTCGACTTTCTGCGGGGCGATATTGTCGCCTTTGTCGTTGACGATCATATCTTTCTTGCGGTCGGTGATAACGATCCGCCCGGCCGGGTCGATATGGCCGATATCGCCGGTGTGCAGCCAGCCGTCTTTGATCGTGCGCGCGGTTTCCGCCTCTGCCTGCCAATAGCCGTGCATCACGAGTTCACCGCGCACGAGAATTTCGCCATCGTCGGCAATCCGCACTTCGACCCCGCGCAACGGTGGCCCGACGGTATCCATGCGGATACCCGCGCGCGGGCGGTTGACCGAAATCACCGGGCCGGATTCGGTCTGGCCATAGCCTTGCAGCATCGTCAGCCCGACGGCGGCAAAAAACTGCCCGACTTCGGGATTGAGCGGCGCGCCGCCCGATACCAGTGCCTTGAGCCGCCCGCCAAAGCGTTTGCGGATCTTGGGCCGCAGCGTCGCTTCGAGCGCCAGATCGAGCAAGCGGTCGGTCAGCCGGGCGCGCCCGGCGGCGCGGCGTGCCGCCAGCGCCAGCGCCGCTTGCAGCAAAGCGGACGCAATGCCACCCTGTTTTTCGATCTGCTTGATGATCCGCGCGCGCAGCACTTCAAACAAGCGCGGCACCACCACCATCACGGTCGGGCGCACTTCGGCCATGTTGGCGGCGAGCTTTTCCAGCGATTCGGCATAATGGATCGTCGCGCCCATGCCGATCGGCAGAAATTGCCCGGCGCTGTGTTCATAAGCGTGGCTGAGCGGCAGGAACGACAGGAACACATCGTCATGCCACGTGAAATCTTCGGCCAGAACATGCGCCGCGCCCGCGACATTGCACAAAATCGCGCCATGGTGCTGGCGCACCCCGCGCGGTGCGCCGCCGGTGCCGCTGGTATAGATCAGGCAGGCCAGATCATCGCGCGCGATGCTGGCCACCCGCGCGGCCACGGCGGAACGCGCGCGCGCGGCATCGCCCGTTATCAGATCGTCCCACGTGTGATAGGCGAGCGTTCCCGACTGCATCGCGCGCAACGGCTCCATGCCGATGACATGTTCGACATTGGGCGCGCGCAAAGCCGCCGCCAGCAACGGCTGCGCGAGCTTTGCGGTGGACACGATGATCGCGCGCGCGCCCGAATTTTCCAGGATATGGTGATGATCGCGTTCGGTGTTGGTGGTGTATGTCGGCACCGTCACCAGCCCGGCGGCCATAATCGCCAGATCGGCAATGCACCATTCGGGGCGGTTTTCCGATACCAGTGCCACGCGGTCGCCCGCGTTCAGCCCGATGGCGCGCAGCGCTTGGGCGAGCTGGCAGACCTGATCCGCCGCGCGCGTCCAGTCGGTGGCGCCCCACGCGCCATCGCGCTTTGCCACCAGCATCGGGCGCGATCCACGCTCAGCCGCGCGGTCAAGGAACATCGCCACGAGGTTGGGGTAGCGATCAAAATCGGTCAGTTGCACCGGCGATGCGGTCCTTCGCGCAAAAAGGCTGGTGCCCGACTATACTGCGGCCCGGCGCTTCGGCAAGCGGCGCGGGTGCCGCGCCGTTTAAGGCGAAGCGGCCGCCCCTTCGCTGCGCGGATCAGCCGCCCCGCGCCAGCCTTGCGCCGTCGCCTCGACCGCATTGGCTTTGAGCCGCAGCGGCCGCGCAATCGTGTTGGTATGGCCCAGCGCGGTCAATGCGGGGATCATCGGCTCAAGGCTGCTGCCCGCCTCTACCAGCAATGCTTCGGTGCTGGTGCTGCCGGTGGGGAACACCACGCTTTGGGCAATCGCGGTGCGCGCATCCATCCCCCAATCGAGCGTTCCGATCACCAGCCGGATGACTTGCGCCGGGATCGTCGCGCCGCCGCCAGCCCCGCCCGCCAACCGGACATGCCCGGCGGCGTCGTAGACCACGATCGGGCTCATCGAACTGCGCGGTCGCTTGCCCGGCTCCACCCGGTTGGCGGTCGGCTTGCCAGCAATATCGGGCACCAGATTGAAATCGGTCAATTCGTTGTTGAGCAAATAGCCATTGACCACCAGCCCCGATCCGAACCCGCTTTCAACCGTGGCGGTATAGCTGGCGACATTGCCGCGCGCATCGACCGCGACAAAATGCGTGGTGCCGTGTTCATCGACCGGAGCGGCCATGGCAAACGCCGGGTCCGCCCCCGCCGGTGTGCCGGGCGCGGCATGGGGCAAAGTTGTCGCCGGATCGATCAGCGCGGATCGCGCGGCAATATAGGCGGGATCGAGCAAGCCTTTGACCGGCACGGGCACGAATGCGGCATCGGCCCCGTAGCGGTCGCGATCCGCAAAGGCCAGCCGTTCGGCCTCTGCCAGCAGGTGCCACGCGACCGGATTGGCGGGGCCAAGCGCCTTCAGATCAAACCGCTGCACCATCCCCAGCACTTGCAGCACCGCGATCCCACCCGCCGACGGCGGCCCCATGGTACACACCCGCCACTGGCGATAGGGCGCGCACACCGGGGGCACCGCGCGGGCGCGATAGGCGGTGATGTCGGCCACGGTCAGCGGCGCGGGATTGACCGGACTGGTCGCAACCCGGCGGGCGATGGCCGCCGCATTGGCACCGGTGTAGAACGCGCGCGGCCCCTGCCGCGCGACTTGCTGAAGAATGCGCGCCAGCGCCGGATTGCGCACCACGCTACCGACCGCGCGCGCGGCACCGCTGCTGTCCAGCCACAAGGCACGCCCCGCCGGATCAATCCCGACCGTCGCGGTAAACATCGCCAGTGTGGCGTTGAGCCGGGGCGTTACCGCAAACCCGTCGCGCGCAAGGCTGATCGCCGGATCGAACAGCCGCGCCCAAGGCAAACGTCCGTGCCGGGCGTGCGCCAATGCCGCCAGCGCCAGATTGCCCGGCACCCCGACGCTGCGCCCGCCGGGAACCGCTGCGCCATGATCGAGCACCACGCCATCGCGGTAAAACCACTGCGGCGTTGCCGCACGCGGCGCAGTCTCGCGCCCGTCATAGCTATCGACTTTGCCCGTGGCGCTGCCGGTGACCAGAAATCCGCCGCCGCCCAGGCCCGAACTTTGCGGTTCAACCACCGCCAGCGCCAGCATCATGGCAATCGCCGCATCGGTCGCACTGCCGCCGCGCCGCAGCATCTCTGCCCCCGCCGCAGCGGCGCGCGGATCGGCGGCGGAAACCACGCCGCGCGGCGTGGCGGCATTGACCGCCAGCGGCGCGACGATGAGGCATAAGCAAAGCGTGAAGCGCAAGCGGCAGACTATCATGCCTGCGATGCTATTCGGTCCCGACAGCTTCGGCAATGCTGTCAAAGCCATATTCGCTTACACGGGTGTTCAACCCCGCCACCAGCTTGCGCGCCAGCCCCGGCCCTTCGTAGACCAGCGCAGTGTAAAGCTGCACGAGGCTGGCCCCGGCGCGGATGCGCGCCCACACATCATCGAGCGTGGCAATCCCGCCCACCGCGATCAACGGGATCTGCCCGCCGCTGGCCTTGCGGAAATCGCGCAAATTGCGCAGCGCCAGATCGCGCAACGGTTCCCCCGACAGCCCGCCCGCTTCGCCTGCATGGGCCGATTGCAGTGCCGGGCGGCTGAGCGTGGTGTTGGCGATGACCAGCCCATTGATCCCCTGGCTGATCGCGATCCGGCAGATCGCATCAATCTCGCGCGGTGCCAAGTCAGGCGCCAGCTTGAGGAAAATCGGCGTCGGCCGGCCCGCGCGCGCGCGCAGCACCGCATCAACCAGCGCGGCCAGCGCGCCTTCGTGCTGCAAATCGCGCAAGCCCGGCGTGTTGGGCGACGAAATGTTGACCGTCAGATATTGTGCCAGCGGCACCATGATCCGCGTCATTTCGGCATAGTCGGCCACGCGGTCGGTCGAATCTTTGTTGGCCCCGATATTCACCCCGACCACCCCGGGTGACTGCCGCCGCGCGCGCAACCGTGCCGCGACCGCCGCAGCCCCATCGTTGTTGAACCCCATGCGGTTGATCACCGCGCGATCTTCGACCAGCCGGAACAATCGAGGGCGCGGATTGCCCGCTTGCGGGCGCGGGGTCACGGTTCCCACTTCGACCCCGCCAAACCCCAGCCCCAGCATGGCATCAACCACTGTCGCATTCTTGTCAAAGCCGGGGGCGAGCATGACCGGGTTGGGAAATGCGATGCCCGCCACGCGCAAAGTCAGCTTGGGATGAATGTCGGGCCGCTGCAACCACGGCGCGGCGCGCAAGGCCGCAAGCGTCAGATTGTGCGCAGGTTCGGCGGGAATCGTGAACAACAGCGGGCGCAACAGGCGGTAAGTCATCGTCAAACAAATATCCCATAACGGTCACAGACCAAGGGAAATCATCTTTGGAAGATGCCGCGCTTGTCGCCAAGTCAGAAAAGACACGAAATTAAAGAGAAGCGAATTTTAGAGCGTGATGCGAAAAAGTGGGAACCGGTTTTTCGCAATAAATCACGCGAAAACAAAGACTCTATAGCGGAATGCGATTCAATCTAATCGCATTCCGCTATAGGCATGATTGCGCGACCCCGGTGCCGATTTGGAACCGGGGTCGCGCACGGCGATCCATCACGCCGCCAGCTTTCGCAACACGTATTGCAAGATACCGCCGTTGTTGAAATATTCGATCTCGTTGGCAGTATCAATGCGGCACAGCGCGGTAAAGCTGAACGTCGTGCCATCAGCGCGGGTCACCAGCACGGTAACATCCTGCCGTGGTTTTAGGCTGGCGACACCGGTGATCGTAAACGTGTCATCGCCGGTCAGCCCCAACGACAGCCGCGTATCGCCGCCGGTGAATTGCAGCGGCAAGACCCCCATGCCGACGAGGTTCGAACGGTGGATGCGTTCAAAGCTTTCCACGATCACCGCGCGCACCCCCAGCAGCCGGGTGCCTTTGGCCGCCCAGTCGCGCGATGATCCGGTGCCATATTCCTTGCCCGCGATCACCACCGTGGGCACGCCATCGGCCTTGTGCCGCATCGCGACATCATAGACCGGGCCGACATCGTTGCCATAGCGCGACAGCCCGCCTTCGGTACCGGGGACGATTTCGTTCTTGATGCGGATATTGGCAAAGGTGCCGCGCACCATCACGTCATGATGCCCGCGCCGCGCGCCATAGGAATTGAAATCGGCGCGCGCGACTTGGTGTTCGAGCAACCATTGGCCAGCCGGGCTGTCCGCCTTGATATTGCCCGCCGGGCTGATGTGATCGGTGGTGATCGAATCGCCCAGAATCAGCAGCGGCTTGGCGGCGATGATATCGCCCACCGGCTCTGGCGTCATCGTCATGCCGTCAAAATAGGGCGGGTTGGCGACATACGTCGAACCGGCGCGCCATTGATAGGTTTCCGATCCGGTAACGGTGATCGCCTGCCAATGCGCATCGCCTTTGTAGACATCGGCATAGCGCGCCTGAAACATCGCGCGATCAAGCGCACCGGCCAGCACGCTGCCGACTTCGGCATTGCTGGGCCAGATATCCTTGAGATAGACGTCCGCGCCGGTCGTGCTCTGGCCAATCGGCGTGGTGGTGAAATCGTCGATCACCGTGCCTTTGAGCGCATAAGCCACCACCAGCGGCGGGCTGGCGAGGAAATTGGCGCGCACATCGGGGCTGACCCGGCCCTCGAAATTGCGGTTGCCCGAAATCACCGAGGCGGCGACAATCCCGTTTTCGTTGATCGCACGGCTGATCGGTTCGGCCAGCGGCCCCGAATTGCCGATGCAAGTGGTGCAGCCATAGCCGACAAGGTTGAACCCGATATTGTCGAGGTGGCTTTGCAGCCCGGCTTTGACCAGATAGTCGGTCACGACTTGCGATCCGGGGGCGAGCGAGGTTTTGACCCACGGTTTGGGGCGAAGGCCCAGTTCGTCGGCCTTTTTGGCGACCAGCCCGGCGGCGATCAGCACGCCCGGGTTTGACGTGTTGGTGCAACTGGTGATTGCCGCGATCACCACATCGCCATCGCCGATATCGTGCGCCGCGCCCGCAACCGGAACGCGTGTCTGGGCTTTGTGGTAGACGCTGGCGAGATCGGCGTTGAACACGTCATCGACTTGCGGCAGCGCGACTTTGTCTTGCGGCCGCTTTGGCCCGGCGAGCGAGGGCACCACGGTCGCCAGATCGAGTTCGAGCGTCGAGGAAAACACCGGTTCGACCGCCGGATCGATCCAGAACCCTTGCGCTTTGGCATAAGCTTCTACCAGCGCGATCTGGTGTTCATCGCGCCCGGTCAGCCGCAAATAGGCAATCGTCTTGTCATCGATGCCGAAAAAGCCGCACGTCGCGCCATATTCGGGGGCCATATTGGCCAATGTGGCACGATCAGCCAGCGTCAGCCCGGCCAGACCCGGCCCGTAATATTCGACAAACCGCCCGACCACGCCGTGCTTGCGCAGCAGATTGGTTGCGGTCAGCACGAGATCGGTGGCGGTCACGCCCTCTTGCAATTCGCCGGTGAATTTGAACCCGACCACTTCGGGGATCAGCATCGATACCGGCTGGCCGAGCATTGCCGCTTCGGCTTCGATCCCGCCGACGCCCCAGCCGAGCACGCCCAGCCCGTTGACCATCGTGGTGTGGCTGTCGGTGCCGACGCACGTATCAGGGTAGGCGACCGTCGCGCCATGCTGGTCCTGGCTGGTCCACACTGCCTGCGCGATGTTTTCCAGATTGACCTGGTGGCAGATGCCCGTGCCGGGGGGGACGGCGTAAAAATTGTTGAGGCTTTTCGATCCCCATTTGAGGAAGTCATAGCGTTCGAAATTGCGCTGGTATTCAATCTCGACATTGTGCGCAAACGCTTGCGGCGTGCCGAATTCATCGACCATCACCGAATGGTCGATCACCAGATTGACCGGCACCAGCGGGTTGATCCGGGCCGTGTCGCCGCCCAGCGTGGCAATGGCATCGCGCATCGCCGCCAGATCGACCACGCAAGGCACCCCGGTGAAATCCTGCAACAAGACGCGCGCCGGGCGATACTGGATCTCGTTCGCCGATTCGACCGGGGCGTTCTGCCAGTCGATCAGCGCTTTGATATCGTCGGTTGAAACGGTGAACCCGCCGTCTTCAAACCGCAGCAGGTTTTCCAGCAGCACTTTCATCGAAAATGGCAGCCGCGAAATATCGCCGAACCGTGCCGCCGCCTTGGCGAGCGCGTAATAGGCGTAATCTTTGCCGCCGACGGTCAATGTGCTGCGGGTGCCGAGTGTGTCCTGTCCGACCTGGGTCATGGCGATGCGGATTCCCTTACCGAAAGTGGCCTGCAATCATGCTGCCTGGCACCGCGACCTTGGTCGCTGGAGGCGCGAAACGGCATGGCTTGGCTGGCGATGCGGTTTGCCCGATGCGCGTTTGCCGGGCCTGCGTCAAGGCTGTCAAATCCCGATAATCGCGCCTTTTTGCCCGATCAGGATGATGATCGTGCAGCGTGTCCGCTTATTGCGACGCATGTGCAAGTCAGGCCGGATTGGGCTGCCCATTGTCGCCGGGCACGGTCTTTGTGCTGATCGCAATCAGACAGCCCGCCACGATCAGCACCACCCCTGCCAGCGTGCGCACCGTCACCGGCTCATTGAACATCAGCCAGCCGACCAGCGCCGCGCCGATGAATGCTGTATATTCCAGCGGGACCAGCACTTGCGCCTCTGCCCGCGCATAAGCCCAGCCGATCAGCATCAGCGAAACCACCGCCAGCGCCGCACCGCTGGTCAACAGTAGCGCGTGGGGCCAATTGGGCAGCGGTGCCAGCCACCATGCCCCCGGCGCAAACAGCAGCGCGATGAACAAGTTCTGGAAAAACGCAATCTCGTCCGGCCCGGCCAGTTGCGCTTGGCGGCGCTGCACCACCAGATTGGCCGCATAGAGCACCGCCGAGACCAGAATCGCGGCCATTCCCGCCACCGCTGTGGGCGAATGGTGCGCGCCGAACTTGCCCGCCGCAATCACCCCGACCCCGGCGAGCGCCAGCACCGACCCGCCAAACGCGCGCGGCTGCATCCGTTCACCCAAAAACACCGCCGCCATGAACAGCGCGATCAACGGCGCGATAAACGACAGGGCCATCGCTTCGGCCAGCGGCGTATGGATCGTGCCCCAGAAAAACAGCCCTGCCATGACCCCTGACAGCGCGGACCGGACAATATGCAGGCGCAGCACCGGCGCTTGCGGCCACCACCCCCCGCCCTGCCGCCGCCGCACCACCAGCCACACCGGAGTCATCAGCCCCAGCCCGAACACATTGCGCCAAAACAGCGCAGCATAAGCCCCCAGCGCAATCGACGCCGCCTTCATCACCCCGTCCATTACGCTAAAGCTCGCCAGCCCCGCCAGCGTGACGCAAATCGGGATAAAGTTGGAACGAGCGCGCATGGCGGTGCCATATACCAAGCGCTTATAATAACAACACACCGGCCCTGAGTGGCGCAGCCCTTCAGGGCTTCGACCATTCCCCGCGAAATTGCGCGCAGTGACACAGTTCCTCCACCTTTGGGGGAGGTGGCAGCCCGCAGGGCTGACGGAGGGGGCGCAACCTTGCCAACCCGCGCCACAGTTTTCACCCGTCGCACCCCGCGCTCCGCGCTGCCACCTCCCCCAAAAGGGCTACGGGATACACACATCTTTTGATCCAGATTTTTCTATAATTAAATCAGTGCCATAAAGTTGCGCAATCCCTGCTGACTGAGCGGCGCTTAAAGCCCCTCCCCATAGGGGAGGGGTTGGGGAGGGAGTTTTAACGCCCGAAATGACGTGCAATATCTGAACCTTAGCACACCCCCACCCAACCCTCCCCCTTCAGGGGGAGGGCTTTTTGGGCCGGTCATCCCCGTGCAGAGCAAGATGTGTGCATCCCGTAGCCCAAAAGGGGAGGAGCTGGCGTTTCCCCGTGTGGGAGTCCGGCCATGTTGGGGAAAGGGAACGACTGCGGATTGTGTCTTGTGGATTTTCCGCGCTGCGCTTGATTGCCGGGCGTGGCTGGGGCAGGGAACCGGAATCCGTTATCGGCAGGGAGCCGGCTATTATGCGCGCATACCACAGGGTCATCGGTTCGCTGCTGTCGTGTGCGTCGCTCGGCCTGGGCGCAGCAGGCGTGCTGGCGAACGCCCCCATCACACCCGCACCAAGCCAGTCGGTCCGCCCGGCGCAAGCCAAACCGCTGCCCGCCAAACCGCCGGTTGCGGCCAAGCCCAAACCGCGCCCGGCAGTTGCCCCTGCCGCGCCCGCCGCCGTGTTCGAAGTCGAATCACCCGATTCGCTGCCCGTGGCGCACTGGACGCTCGACGATGCGCAAGCTTTGCTGGTAGCGATCAACGCGGTCGGGGCCGAAGGGCTGTTTCCGCGCGATTATCAGCCCGCCGCGCTTGCCGCGCAAATTGCCAAAGGCGAAAGCGCGGAGCTCGATACGCTCGCCAGCCATCTGTTCATCTGGCTGGCCGAAGACTTGCGCGACGGGCGCACGCCAATGGCGGCGCGCGCGCAATGGTTTGCGATCGACCCCGATCAGGATGTGCAGCCCAATGCGCAACTGCTGGCGCAGGCGACTGAACTGCACGATGTGCCCGGCGTGCTCGATGCGCTGCTGCCTGAACATCCTGACTATGGCTTGCTCAAGGACGCGCTGGCCAATGCCAAAGACCCCCGCCAGATTGCGATGATCCGCGCCAATCTGGATCGCTGGCGCTGGATGGCGCGCGATCCGGGGCTGCAATACCTGATGATTAATGTGCCCGAACAAGTGTTGCGGCTGACCGTGAACAACAAGATCATCCGCAGCTATCGCGCCATCGTCGGCCGCCCGGGCAAGACGGCAACGCCGCAATTGGCCGAACAAGTCAAGAATGTGGTATTCAACCCGACGTGGACAGTGCCGCAATCCATTGTCGTTGGCGAAGGGCTGGGCGAGCGGCTGATCGGCAATCCGGCAGCGGCCAAGCGCGAAGGCTATGTCGCCACGCGCGCCGCCGATGGCACGATCACCGTCGTGCAACAGCCCGGCGATGGCAATTCGCTCGGCCGGGTCAAGCTCGACATGCCCAACGAACACGCGATCTATATCCATGACACCCCGAACCGCAGCTTGTTCGCGCTGCCCGCGCGCGCCTTAAGCCATGGCTGTGTACGCGCCGAACATGCGACCGAACTGGCGATGACGATGGCGATCCTGGGGGCCGATCTGCCGCCCGAAACCGCGATCAGCTACAACTTGTCGGGCAAATATACCAAAGTGCCGATGGCCAAGCCGTTTCCGGTTTACATTACGTATTTCACCGTCGCGCGTGATGTGAACGGGCTGATGCGCAGCTTTCCCGATATCTATGGCCGCGACGGCGCGGTAATCGCCAGCTTTGCCAAGCCGCGCGCGCTCCACACCAGCCAGCGCAAGAGCAGCGAAGCGGTGATCAAACTCGACAATCCGCTCTAGAGTCTTTGTTTTCGCGTGATTTATTGCGAAAAACCGGTTCCCACTTTTTCGCATCACGCTCTAACGCGAACCGCGTTTAGCCCACCAGTTCGACTTTTGCCGCGTCGATCTCGGCGGCTTTGGCTTCGACCAGCGCGACGATGTGATCGAGCATGTCGGCGGACTGGACATGGTGGTCGGTCACCCCCGACAGATAGACCATGTGTTTGCCATTGCCGCCGCCGGTAATGCCGATATCGGTTTCGCGCGCTTCGCCCGGACCATTGACCACGCAGCCGAGCACCGACAGCGACAGCGGCGTCTTGATATGTTGCAACCGGTCTTCGAGCGCTTCGACCGTGCGGATCACGTCAAAACCCTGCCGCGCGCACGACGGGCACGACACCACGCGCACCCCGCGCGTGCGCAGGCCCAGGCTCTTGAGGATTTCAAACCCGACGCGCACTTCCTGTTCGGGTTCGGCTGACAGCGACACGCGCACCGTGTCGCCGATCCCCGCCCACAGCAGATTGCCGATGCCGACCGCTGATTTGACCGTGCCGCCGATCAGCCCGCCCGCTTCGGTAATGCCCAAGTGCAGCGGACAATCAACCGCATCGGCCAGCCCGACATAAGCCGCCACCGCCAGAAACACGTCAGAGGCTTTGACCGCCACTTTGTATTCGTGGAAATCGTGATCCTGCAACAGCTTGATATGATCGAGCGCGGATTCGACCAGCGCTTCGGGGCAAGGTTCGCCATATTTTTCCAGCAAATCGCGCTCAAGGCTGCCGGCATTGACACCGATGCGGATCGCGCAGCCATTGGCCTTTGCCGCGCGCACCACTTCGGCCACGCGCGCGGCGCTGCCGATATTGCCGGGATTGATGCGCAAGCACGCCGCGCCTGCATCGGCGGCTTCGAGCGCGCGCTGGTAATGGAAATGGATATCGGCGATCAGCGGCACCCGCGCGGCGCGCACGATCTGGCGCAAGGCGGCGGTGCTCGCCTCATCCGGGCACGATACGCGGATCAGATCGGCCCCGGCCTCTTCGCAACGGCGGATCTGATCGATCGTCGCCACCGCATCGGACGTTGGCGTATTGGTCATCGTTTGCACCGTGATCGGCGCATCGCCGCCGACGGGGACCGATCCGACCATGATCTGGCGGCTTTTGCGACGCGCGATATCGCGCCAAGGGCGTATGGATGACATGGGGGCAGCCTATACCCCACCACGCCGCGCGGCGAAAGCGTCAGCTTTGCAAATCATCCGCCCGGCAGCATCATGCACAGCGCGGCCCCCGCCATCATCAACGCGGTGATCCAGCCGCCAGCGATCAGCCAGCGGTTGCCGACATGCGCGCCCATCACCGAAGGCTTGCCGATCAGCAGTGTTATCACCACCAGCAGCGGCACTGCGACCACACCGTTGATAACCGCGCTCCAGAACAGCGCGCGCATCGGGCTGATCGGCGAATATTGGATCGCCAGCCCCAGCAGCATACTGACCGCGATCACCCCGTAAAACCCCGGCTCTGTGCGCAAGGGGCGTTCCAGCCCGGTGCGCCAGCCCATCGCTTCGGCAGCGGCATAAGCGCCCGATCCGGCCAGCACCGGCACCCCGATCAACCCGACCCCGACCAACCCGAGCGCAAACAGCGCAAAAGCAAATTCGCCCGCCAGCGGTCGCAAGGCGCTGGCCGCTTGCGCGGCGGTGGTGATCGTGGTTGCACCCGCCGCATTGAGCGTAACAGCGGTGGCGAGCATCACGCACCAAGCCGACAGGTTCGAATAGAACATCCCGCTCCACGTATCCCAGCGCATCCGGCGCATTTCGCTGTGCACGACGGCGGGTGCAGCCTGGCGCAAGGGGCCGCTGCGCGCGCGGTGCATGTCTTCGACTTCCTGGCTCGCCTGCCAGAAAAACAAATAGGGGCTGATGGTGGTGCCGAACACCGCGACGATCATCGCCGCCGATGTCGCATTGAGCGTAAAGCGCGGCCACACCGTGCGCAGCGCAACGTCGCCCCATGGCACATGCACCGTGAACAACACCGCCGCATAAGCCAGCAGCGACACAGTCAGCCATTTGAGGAACTGGACATAGCGGTGATAGGCCACCCCGATCTGCAAGCCGAGCGTTACCCCCACAAACAGCACGGTCATCGCGTGGCGGTTAACGCCGGTGACGAGTTCGCCCACTTCGCCCATCGCCGCGACATCGGCGGCGATATTGAGCGTATTGGCGATCAGCAACAGCACCACCACTGTGCGCAACACGCCGGGCGCAAACGCGGTCTTGATATTGGCCGCAAGGCCTTTGCCGGTTACGCGCCCGATTTGCGCGCACATCAGTTGCACCGCCGCCATCAGCGGATAGCACAGCGGCATCGTCCACAGCAGGCCCAGCCCGAATTGCGCCCCGGCCTGCGAATATGTCGCGATCCCGCTGGGGTCATCATCGGCCACGCCGGTAATCAGCCCCGGCCCCAGCCGCGCGAGCGGATGGCGGGCAAGCGCGCGCCAGAACCCGCGCGGGCGCGCGGGTTCTGAGTCTGTTTCGCAAGTGCCACCCACCGCCCCGCACCCCCGGCCCAGCCACCCACAGGGTACCTTGAATGGGCGGCTGGGCCGGGGGTG